>NZ_JBDGQQ010000045.1:0-2026 GCF_042218895.1 Salinibacter sp.
TAGGTCGCAGCGTGCTCGGTTTCCGGGGGACCCTGGCGGTCGGCGCCCCAATCCTGGTCACCTGCTGTGGCCATCCGTTCATCCCGCAGGTGGGTGCGTTCGAGGTCATCCATGCCTTCCTCGGCCAGCCAGTCCAGAAAGTCCTGGTCCTTCACGCTGTGGAGGTTGTTTTCCTCCCGAAACTCCCACTGCTGCCCAAACTGCTTGTTTTTGTACTGGTCGAGGTACTCAAGCCGGTCCTGCAGTTGCTCAGTGGGCTTCAGGAGTTCCTCAAGGTCAAAGATGGCCTCGTCCCGGCTCTGGAAAGTGAGGTCGTACTCCTTCGACATCACAATGGCCTCCTCGGGACATACCTCCTCGCAAAAGCCGCAGTAGATGCAGCGGAGCATGTTGATCTCGAACCACTCCGGCTCCCGCTCCTTCACGTTGTTCACCTCTTTGGACTGCATCGAGATGGCAAGTGGAGGGCAGGCGCGGGCGCAAAGATTGCACGACACGCAGCGGGGCCGTCCGTCCTCCTCCACGAGCACGGGGCGCCCACGGTAGCTGTCCGGCGGGTACCATTGCTCCTCCGGGTACTCGAACGTGTAGGTGGGCTCGTTGGCAATTTTCCCGAACGAGTAGCCGAGCCCCTTGAAGAGTTCGGGGAAGTACAGGCTCTCCCAGAAGTTCAGGTCTCGCTCGTTTTCGTTCTTCGTGTTTTCGGGCGTGCCAGGCATGGACGTTCGGGCTGGTGAGCGAAAGGGATAGCCGAATAGACTGGACAAAGTACGTACACGAAGGGAAGGCGAAGGATTCCGGGCCCGCGAGCGCACCCGTCAAAACCTGGTCCATTCTCTGCTCTCCTGCGTTCGTCCGCCCATTTCCCGGTCCCCAGCACGCTTCTGCACGGATCTGCCCCACTGAAGCGCCCGCTCTGCGGCCGTCAGTTCATCCGCGGATCGTCCGGGAAGTTGGCGAGGACGGCGTATTCGCCGCCCATGCGGCGCAGAATGGTGCGCCAGAGCTGGTCGGGATCGGTGTCGAAGACGAGATCGGCGGCGCCTGGCGCCGGAATCCAGGCCTCTTCGTCGAGCTCTCCCTCAAGCTGGCCAGGCCCCCATCCTGCGTAACCGAGAAAGAACCGCAGGTTTTCGGGCGACGCGTCCCCGCTCTTCGCGAGCTGCTGGACGACCTCGAAGTTGCCGCCCCACGTGACCTCGCCGGGCAGGGGGACGCCTCCCGGAATGTCGTCGGGACGCGTGTGGAGGAAGTGAAGCGTCTCGCGCTGGACGGGCCCGCCCAGGTACAGGGGGGGATTGTAGGCAACATACTCGTCCAGCACATCGCCGAGCTGCGCGTCGAGCTCTCGGTTGAGGATGAGGCCAAAGGTGCCCTCCTCGTCGTTATGCTCGCAGAGCAGGACCACCGACCGGCGGAAGTTCGGGTCCTGCATCATGGGCGCCGAGATGAGAAAGGTGCCGGGCGTGAGCTCGACATCGGAATCAGGCATGAAATTAGGGGTTCGTTCGGACGTGAGTGGACGAGGCGGCACACGTCCCCGCTTGAGCATCGTGCTACTGACGCCCTTGCTCCTTGATTCACGGCCACCGCTTCCCCGGTGCTTTCCCGCTTCCAGGGCCCGGTCTTGGTCAGAACCCACCGAGCCACGCGTTTCTTCCGACAGACCAGGGCGTGCCCGAAACGTTGACCCGGTGGGCCGACGACTCAAGGCTGGGTCGCGGACCGCCAGGCCACCACGTACCTCCCACTGGAACTGTAGGCTGCCTTCGGAGGTGTACCTTTCCGGACACGCCTGAGAGCGAGCCTGCTTCCCCGTGGGTCACGCGCCGCCACGTGAACCTCTGAGCCCCCTCCTCCCCACCCACGAATCAAAGCCGCGAATTGGTGCCGTGAGCCAGCCGAACTTGACCGGATGAACGGTCCACGGCTTGGGCTATCCCGAAACTTGAGAAGGACCACCGTCTCGCGGCCCCCTCAGCTCCGCTAGAGGCACTTCCCCGTTGGCGGGAAGCCCCGACAGACC
>NZ_JBDGQQ010000045.1:2126-21857 GCF_042218895.1 Salinibacter sp.
CCCGTTGGCGGGAAGCCCCGACAGACCTACCCTGCAAGACGCAAGAATTCGAAGTGAGAAAGCGTCTTCTGTTCGTCTGCACCGGCAACACGTGCCGCAGCCCGATGGCCGAGGCCCTTGCTGAGGCGCAGGGCCTCGCGGCGGAAAGCGCTGGAGTATCGGCCCAGGTCGGGGACCACGCCGCCCCGAACGCGGTTCGGGCCCTTCGAGACGCCCGGGGGCTTTCGCTGCGGGACCACGCGCCCCGCGACGTGGCCGACGTGGACCTTGCGACTGTCGACCGAGTCGTGGCGATGAGCCCGGCGGTTGCCCACCAACTCCAGGCCGAGCACGACGTCGAGTCCGGGACGCTCGTCACCTGGGCCATCTCCGATCCGTACGGAGGATCGCTCGCCGACTACCGGTGGTGCCTCGAACAGATCGCCGCCGCATTGGACGACCTCGTCTCCCCAGACCAGACGTAGGTGAAGAAGGCGGTACCCTGGGGCAGGGCTTGATCCCGACAAGCTCCTTCCCGTAGCTTGCGGGGGCATCACGAATCTGATTCCAGTTCCGATCCCCCATGGCCGCGCATCACCGCACTCGACGCCGCGTGCTCCTCATTGTGTTTCTCCTCGGGATCGCGGGCTCTGGGCTGGCACAGGCCCAACACACGACCGTCCTGCGGGGCGGACGGCTCTTTGACGCCACCGACACGACCCTCACCAAAAATCCCGGCTTGGTGGTGCGGGCCGGGACGATTGTGGACCGGGGCGCAACGAGCCTCGACACGACCGGCGCCCGCATCCTGCGGCTCGACGACGAGCACGTCATCCTGCCGGGCTTCATCGATCTGCACGCGCACTACGCAGTTGACTTCTTCGATGAGGGACGGGTGGAGGAGACGGAGGGGTATCCGCTACTCTATCTCGCCAATGGGGCCACCACCACGTTTACCGCCGGCGAGATGCAGCCGAAAAAGATGCAACGGCTCCGGCGTGCCATCGCCCGGGGCGACCGCATCGGGCCCCGCATCCTCACGTCCGGCCCCTACTTCGGCAAGGCCCGACCGGGATGGGACACCACTCGTACCCCCGCCAGCATCCGGCGAGAAGTCGATCGGTGGGCTGCCCGCGGGGTGGAGCACTTCAAAGCAAAACGGATGCGGGCGGAGCTCCTCCAGGCCCTCATCGACCAGGCCCACCAGCACGGCGCCACCGTGACAGGCCACCTCGGATCCGGGTACGGCCAGAGCGTAAACCCACGCACCGCCATCAACATGGGCATCGACCGCGTCGAGCACTTCCTGGGCGGCGCCCAGCTGCCCGCCAGTGCCCCGGCGTACGACTCGCTTCCCACGGCCACGCCCGACGAGCCGGCCTTCGACCAAATTACCCAGCACTTTCAGGAGCACAACGTCTTCTTCGACGCCACCATCACGGCCTACGGCTACTACGGCACTCGGGAGTCACATATCTACGCCGACTGGCCGAATGCCCAGCGGTACCTCACGTCATACCTGCGGTCCGTCCTTACCGAGAAGGAGTATCAGGATCCGGTCCCGCGATTCCAGAACATCTTTGAGCTGAAGCTCGATCGCATCAAGGCGTTCTACGAGGCAGGGGCCGGAGACCTCATCACGCTGGGCACCGACCATCCAAGCTGGGGCGAGTACCTCGCGCCCTTCGGTGTGCACCGGGAGCTTCAGGCCTTCGTAAGGGCGGGTCTTCCCGAGGCCGCTGCGCTCCGGATTGCTACGATCAACGGCGCCCGGGCCCTCGGCATGAGCGACCAGACCGGCACGGTGGAAGTGGGCAAGTGGGCAGACCTCGTCGTGGTACAGGGCAATCCGCTGGCCGATATCCGCAACACCCGCAACGTGGAGTGGGTGATGACGCGCGGTCGGCTCCACCGGGCTCAGGCCCTTCGCGACGCTGCGCGAGGAACAGTCGGCCCCGAAAGTGCAGCCGAGGCCGACGCGTTCAAACCGGAGAGGTCGCCGTAGGTAGGCCGGGTCGGATCCCTGACGTCTGGACGCCGTCGGTGTCCAGTCGAAAACGCGGAGGGGCCTCCGAGCAGGGACACCGGAGATCAGGGCCCTGTGGCGGCCTGATTACCGAGCAGCGACGGCCGTGCGCGTCGTCCAAAGGGAACCGCCCGTGTCGGTTTAAGCGGATGGACAGGGAGCTGCTCGGTGGCTCCGGAGGGCCGAAACGGCGCTCAACCGCGTGAATCGGTGCTTTTTGCCCGACTGTGAGAGCCTCGTCGTTGGAGGTCCTGCAGATCGAGTCGAACCGGGTGGGGGCGGCCACTGCCAAGACCCATGCGGATCACCCTGCCGTCGCCAGAGGTCCGGCTGTCGAACGTCTGTTGCGCGCCGCAGATCGCCCGGGCAGGGCACGACGGGCCCGACCCTGAGAACGAGCGGCCGTCACCACTGCTCGTAGTGGTCAACGATTTCGTTGAGGTTGTCGTGCTCCCCCTCGATGATGCCGACCACGAAGAGCCCCGTTGCGTCCTCAAGCTGGGCCAGGGCTTCGGAATCGGGAGGGCGGCGCCCCTCGGTCTTAATAAAGGTGTCTTCGATGGCCTTCCGGGCGGCATCGGCCGGGTCGTTGGCCGTCGCGACGCTCGAGAACGGATCAAAGCCATCCTTCTCGAAGCCGATGATCGTGTAAGTGGGCATGCTTTGGGAGGTGCGTTGACGGTGGGACAGGATTGAGAGACGAACCGTCGACTCCCAATGAATGAAGGGCGTCGCCGTTTCCTCCGTGCCGCCCCAGGACCGGACGAGGACGAAAAAACGGAGACAGCAGGCGAAGAATTCGCACGGAATGATTGCTGGCAAAACGCTCGTTTCGACAAAGAAAAAAGCCCGGACCCCCACCAAGAGACCGGGCTTCGGGAGAAGTGCTTCCCGTGAGAAATGCGCCCGGTAGACACATTCCTCCTCTACAGTCTAACGTCGACAACAATTTTTCACATCATGCGGCGTAAGCCCAGATGAGTCAGCCCCCGAGCCACTCGTACAGCAGGATGCCTCCGGCGACAGCCACGTTGAGGGACTCGACCGCGGGCCGGTCTTGAGTTCCGGGCAGCGCGACAGGGAGGTCGAGTCGATCGAGCACTGCCGCGCTAAGGCCGTGGGCCTCGCTGCCTAGCGCGAGCGCCGAGGGGTGGTCTGGGGTCCACGCGTGGGCCTGCACGCCCTGAAGGTCCGCCCCATAGAGCGCTACTCCGTGGCGACGCAGGCGTTCGAGCAGGGGACCGAGGGGGTCTGCGCGGGCCAGCTGGAGAGGCCAGTGCCCCCCGGCCGCCGCGCGCATCACTTTCGGGCCGAACAGCCCTGCCGTGCCGGGGCCAGCCACGAGGGCCTGTGCGCCAAACCAGCTGGCAGTTCGCAGAAGGGTTCCCACGTTCCCGGGATCCTGCACGCCATCGAGCAGCAGGGCCGTGCCGGCATCACCGAGACGACCGGGCAGCGTGGCCGGATCGACAAGGCGGCGCTCGACGACGGCCACGAGCCCCTGCGGGGCCGCTACGTCCGTGATCTGGTCCATCATAGACGTGTCGGTGACGTGCACCGGAACCGACAGTTGGTCGAGGAGGGCCTGCACCTCCGCGTCGTCGAGGGCCTCATGGGTCACCACGGCATCGACGAGGGGAGCCTCTGCGTCGATGGCGGACTGAAGGGCTCGGCGCCCCTCAATGAGGGTCTGGTTCGTGCGGCGGCGAGCGCGGCGACGGGTGAGGGCAGCGATGGCCTTGCGGCGACGATTGGAAAGGGGGGAAGGCATGGAGGCGCAGGAGAGAAATCGGAAAGGAGGGGAAAGGAGGTCAAAAAATCGCTCAGCGGGGCAACCGTGATCGCTGTTGATCGTTCATCCTCGTCCTGGCCAGTACAGGCCCGTCTTCACAGACACAAATGCGAGTTTTCGGTGTATCCCATCGGCGGGAGGGGGGAGGCCCGCTCGGTGGCTCCTCTCGGCTGCTATTGGATCCCGTCCTCAGTCCTATGCCCTTCAAATTCGACGTCCAGAAGCGTGCAGCGTATCGCGAGCCGGCCCCAATCGATCGCGACACTCCGTTCCAGTCCATGATGGAGCGGTTCGACGTGGCCGCCGAAATTCTAGAGCTTACTCCCGGATTCTACGAGTATCTCTGTCGCCCGGCACGGATGCACGTGACGTCGATCCCCGTCGAGATGGATTCGGGACGCATTAAAGTGTTTGAGGGATATCGCGTCATTCACAACAACGTTCTCGGCCCGAGCAAAGGGGGCATTCGGTTCGCCCCGGACGTGACGCTCAATGAGGTGAAGGCCCTGGCCGCCTGGATGACCTGGAAGTGCTCCCTCGTGGACCTTCCATTCGGGGGGGCGAAAGGAGGGGTCGTGTGTGATCCGGAAGAGCTGAGCCCGAAGGAACTCGAGCGACTGACGCGCCGGTACACCGCCGATCTATTCGACGTGTTCGGGCCGGATAAAGACATCCCGGCGCCTGACATGAACACGAACGAGCAAATTATGGCGTGGGTGCTCGATACGTACTCGATGCACGCCCGCCGCACCGAAAACGCTGTCGTGACGGGCAAGCCTGTCGCACTGGGGGGGTCGAAGGGCCGTCGGGAAGCCACGGGGCGTGGTGTAATGACAGTTGCGCTCGCCGCGATGGAGCAGCTCAGTCTGACCCCGAGCGACTGCACGGTGGCCGTGCAGGGCTTCGGGAACGTGGGGGGGACCGCGGCCCGATTGCTCGCGGAGCAGGGCTGCACGGTGGTGGCCGTCAGTGACGTGACTGGCGGCTACTACAACAAGAGAGGTCTCGACCTCGAAGAAATGCGGGCACACGTACGGCAGAACGGGGGCACGCTGGCGGGCTACGAAAAGGCACAGTCCATCACGAACGAGGAACTCCTTACGCTCGATGTCGACGTGCTCGTTCCGGCGGCCAAGGAGGACCAAATTGACCGCGAGATCGCTGAGGACCTCGGGGCCCGGATCATTGCGGAGGGGGCGAATGGGCCTACCCATCCGGAGGCCGACGAGGTGCTCGCCGAGAAGGAGGTGCTCGTGATTCCGGACATTCTAGCCAACGCAGGGGGCGTAACGGCGTCCTACTTCGAGTGGGTGCAGAACCGGGAGGGCTTCTTCTGGACCGAAGACGAGGTCAATCAGCGACTTGATCGGATGATGCGGCGGGCGTTCGACAAAGTATACGCCACGGCCGACGAACACGACGTGTCCCTCCGAATCGGTGCCTACGTACTGGGGGTCCGCCGTGTGGCCGAGGCGCTCCGCATGCGGGGCATTTATGCGTGAGGAGGATCGACGGGACGGGAGGATCAATTCGGCGTCTCTGCTCCGAAGAGGCCTCCTTCGCCCCTGCAGAATGCATCAGGGCAAATAGCAAAAAGCATGGATTGGACTGCACGCTTCTGGGGGCGTTGTCCGGACGCTGTTCTCCCCGCCACCGCTGCGCTTCTCATTCTGCTGGCCGGGTGCGCCAATCCGGTGCCCCCAAGCGGGGGCCCCCGAGACGACACCCCGCCCTCGATTGTCCAAAGCCGCCCCGTGCGCGACACGGTCAACGTGTCGACGGACACCGAGGTGCTGCGCATTGAGTTTTCGGAGTACATTGAGCGCAGCAGCCTCCCACAGGCCCTCTCAGTGACTCCCCCCTTCGAACGTCGGCCGCAGTTTGACTGGAGTGGACGATCCGTCGAGATCAGGTTCCCGCGGTCCCTCCGGGACAGTACGACCTACATTTTCACGCTCGACAACAGCTTGAGCGACGCACACGGGGTCTCGCTTGAGAACCCGATCGCCGTAGCGTTCTCCACGGGCCCAAAGATTGACCGGGGCCAGATTCGGGGGCGCGTTGTGAGCGGCCGACGGGGACGTCCTCGGAAGCGGGTGAACGTGTACGCGTACGCCCTTGCACCGGATGCAGTCGCTCCACCGCGTCCCCTGCCGGACCAGCCCAGTTACCGCACGCAGACGGGGGAGGAGGGACGCTTCACGCTCGGCTACATGCGTGAGCAGCGCTACTACGTTGTGGCTCTTCGGGACAACAATCGCAACCGGACGCCGGACCCGACTGAGCCATTTGCCGTTCCCCCCCGTTTTGCCCTCCGGGCCGACAGTGGGGCGGCAGAGATTCCGGTGCCGTGGCTGCTCACCCGAACCGACACGATCGCGCCGACGCTCCAGCGCGTTCGGCCAGTGAGCCGGCGTCGCTTCCAGGTGCGATTCGACGAACCAATCCGGCTTCGGTCGCGGAGTCCCGCGGCGTGGGCCCCCCGAGACTCGACCACAGGGACACGGGCCGAGGTGCAGGCCGTCTATGCGAGCCCGAACCGGGACAACGCCGTAACAGTGCGCACCGTCCCGATGCAGGATGCCCAGTACGTCCTGACGCTGGGGCGCGGGGTGGTCGCCGACACCGCGGGGCAGCGCCTGCCCCCGGACACAGCTCGCTTCCGGGCCAGCACGCGCGCCGACACGATGCGCACGCGGTTCCAAAGGTTTTTGCCTACCGATCTCGCGCGGGACTCGACGGGCGCCCGTCCGCTCCTGCCAGGCGTGCAGCCCGGCGTACGCTTCAACCGCCCCCTGGACAGCGCCGCCCTGCGCCAGGGGCTGAGCGTCCGCGATACGACGGGGCAGCCACGAGCGTTCTCGGTCTCCGCCGAGTCGGGGGCAGCGTATCGACTTCGGTTCGATCCGCCCCTTGCCCCGGGCCAGTTCGTTGACGTCGCCGTCGCGGGTACGTCTTTCGCCGCGGCGGACACGACGTACCGCCGCCGGTTCCGGCGCGTGACGCGCCGCGCACTCGGGGGACTTCAAGGGAGCGCTATCGTCGCCGACACGACCCGACAACGTCCTCGTGTCGCGGCGGATACCACAGCTCTCCGGGTGCCCCCATCGCTTACAGGCCGTGAGACCGCTGATCGTCTCGCCATCCCTCCTCCCGACACCTCGGCACAGCCCCGGCGCGCTCGTCTGGATTCTCTCTTCTACGAGGGGCCTGTCGTGGTTGAGCTCGAAGCGGCCGAGTCGTCACCACCCGTTCGGCCTCGCCGCCTAACCACGTCCCCCGGAAGCACGTTCGTATTCAAAGAGCTCCCAGAGGGCGGATTTCGGTTCCGGGCGTTTCTCGACCGCGACGGGGACGGACGATGGGAGGGAGGTAGCATACAGCCCTACGTGCCTGCTGAGCCGGTAACGTGGATTAACGAGCCCGTCGATGTCCGGCCCCGCTGGACGACGGAACTCCCGGCTCCACTGCGTCTTCCTGTTCTCGCGCCGGTGCCCTCCCAACGAGAGGACGTATCCCCGAAGGCGTCCCCGGCGCTTCCCGGGCGGAACCGTTGACCCTTAATTCCCCGACGCATCTGCATCCGTCGAATCGTCAGTGTTATCCCCCAATCATGGAAGCTTCTACTTCCAGCGCGCTGTGCCCGCCCGCCCTCACGGCCGACGCCATGCGGGAGGCCGACCGGTACACGATCGAGGACTACGGGCTTCCCAGCCTTACGCTGATGGAGTCGGCCGGCCGGGGCGCCGCCGAGCACATCCAGCGTGTCCACGGGCCACTGGAGGGGGAGGCCGTGGTGGTGCTCTGCGGGAAGGGAAACAACGGGGGCGATGGGCTCGTCGTGGCCCGGCGACTCCTGACCTCCGGGGCGCAGGTGCATGTCGTTCTAACGAGTGCCCCCGACGAGCTGAGCGACGACGCGGCTCACAATCTATCTCTACTGCGCCAGCTCGCAGAGGAGGGAACGGTTCAACTCACCGTCGACCGGCTCGGCGACCTCGATACGCTTACAGAAACGGTTGCCCCCCTCTCGCCTCGCCTCTACGTCGATGCCCTCCTCGGAACAGGGCTCACGAGCGAGGTGCGCGAGCCGATTCGAAGTCTCGTCGAGTGGCTCAACGAGCGCGGCGCGCCCACGGTGTCCCTCGACGTACCAACCGGGCTTCACAGCGATACGGGGACCGTCCTCGGCGTCGCCGTCCGCGCGGATCAGACCGTGACGATGGCGGCGCCGAAGGTCGGCATGCTGGTCGGGGACGGACCGGTGCACACGGGAGAAATTGACGTGGTCGACATCGGCATGCCTCCATTCGTGCTCGACCGTGTCGTGGACATGCCCGGGTGTGCCCGCCAAACGACCGACGCGGCCGTTCAGTCGTGGTGGCCGGAGCGGGCCCACGACGCGTACAAGTACAGCGCAGGAACGGCGCTGGTCGTGGGGGGAGCCCCACAGTACACAGGCGCGCCGGCTATGGCGTCGAAGGCGGCTGTGCGCAGCGGGGCCGGGTACGTACGCTGTGCCTGTCCGGGCTCGGTACAGCCGTCACTTGCCGCGGCCCTCACGACGATCCCGACCCTTCCCCTACCGGAAGGCGAGAATGGCCTGGCACCGGGCGCGGCGCTCGACGCGCTTTCCGACATCCTGGATGCCGCCGACGCCCTGCTCGTAGGGCCGGGCCTCGGCCGAGCGCCCCAGACGGAGCGCTTCGTGCGACGTCTGGTGCAGGAGACCGACCTTCCCCTCGTGCTCGACGCCGATGGGCTCAACGCACTCGCCGAACACATGGACGAGCTGTCCGACTCCGCCGGGGGGCGACGGGTTCTGACTCCGCACGCCGGGGAGTTTCGTCGGCTCGCAGGCGAGGACGTCAACCTCACCGACCGCGTTCGCGTCGCCCAGGCCTATGCAGACCGGTGGAGCGCTGTGTGTCTGCTCAAAGGGGCCCCGAGCATTGTCGCGGGGCCGGACGGCCGCACGTTCGTGGCCGGCATCACCACCCCGGCCCTCGCCACGGCCGGCACCGGCGACGTGCTGGCGGGTCAGTGCGTGGGGCTTCTGGCACAGGGCGTTCCGCCGTTGGAGGCCGCCGCCGCTGCGCTACACCTTGGTGGGGCCGCGGCGGAGCGGTACGGAGCCACCCGCGACCCCCGTACCATGGCGGCCACCGATCTGCTCGACATGCTTCCCCGCGTGGCCTCCGAACGCTTCGGGCGCCGGTAGCCGCTCCGACCGGCAAGCAAGAGGGTCCTCGACGCAGCGAACGGATCTCTCGTGTCGTCCCCAACTCCTTCCCTCATCCATTGCGCCGCCTTTTGTCGATGAGAACCGTCCACTACCGCCTGCTTGCTGCGCTCTGGACGATCGGAATCATCGTGGCGGTGACCGTCCCAACCGGACGTCTTCCTGAGCCGCAACCGACGGCCGGGATCGATAAACTCGTCCACGTGGTCCTCTTCATGGGCTTCGGGATCCTCTGGCTGCGCGGATTGTGCCCGCCAGGCAGTCCCGAGCTGTCGACAGGCGTTCCACGGCGGAGCATTTTCTTTTTTCTAGCCGGGACCCTCTTCGCAGTGGGCACGGAGGTCTATCAGCATCTCGTTCTGGTCGGGCGTACCGGCGATCCGTACGACGCTGCGGCGGATCTTCTCGGGCTCCTGATGGCTCTCGGGAGCTACCACGCCTACCATGGACGATGGACGGAGTGATCGCCAGCAAAACCTGTGGCTTGGCCTCCCGGCTGCATGAGCGCGAGCAGGAACTGGGCGGCGGCGAACAGCGGCCCCAGGCGAGACCGAAACATCGGCGAAGCGCTCATGTAAACAGGCTCACCGAACTTATGAAGGCATCGTTCAGGATAGTTGTACGGTGCCCGCGCCACCTACTGAACAACGACCGCTCGCCATGGCCCTACGCAAGAAGGAAGGGGCGGATCTCCGCGAACAGTACCCGCTGTACGTGGAGATTGGCCTCGTTCTCTCCCTCGCGCTCCTCATCGTTGCCTTTCGAGCCGACCTGTCGACCGGCGAAGGCATGCAGGTGAACATGCAACAGCAGGAGACCGTCGACATGAAACAGATTCAGCAGACCAAGCAGAAGAAGAAACCGCCCCCACCCCCGAAGCCTCCGGTCCCGCAGGAGGTGCCCAACAACGAAGTCATCGAGCAGAAGGACCGGGACTTCGATGCATCGCTCGACATGGACCAGTCCTTGGGTACGCAGGGCCCCCCTCCGTCGAAGAACGAAGGCGAGAAGGAGGAAAAGGAAGTCTTCGTGGTCGTTGAGCAACAACCCAAGTGTGGGGGCGTCAAGGCCCTTCAGAAGAAGGTGGAGTACCCCGAATTCGCCAAGAAGGCAGGCATTGAAGGCCGGGTCTTCGTGCAGTTCATCGTGAACGAGCAGGGCAAGGTTACCAGCCCGAAGGTGACCCGAGGGGTCCACAAGCTGCTGAACAAGGCCGCCCTCAACGCAGTCAGGAAGCTGGACTGTAAACCGGGCAAGCAGCGCGGTGAGGCTGTGAAGGTGCAGATGTCGCTGCCCGTAACGTTCCGCCTGCGGTAGGCCACAAGTTTTTCCGTTCTGGACCGGTTCAGGCGCGCACCGCGGTGGAACCCGCGGTGCGCGCTTTTTTGTGGGGCCTTCTGGCAGGAGTGCGGTCCGGCGAGCCAAAACGGAGAACGCTACGCCTCAAGACGCAGACCGGCGGTCGACTGAGCCGTCGGGGTAGCCTACGAGCAGGTCGTCCGTTGCCTCCAGAAACAGACCGTGGTCGAGGACGCCCGGACGGCTGCACAGCAGTTGATCGAGCTCGTTGGGCGACGTGATTCCGTCGGGGAAGTAGGCATCCACAATCCAGAGCCCCTGGTCGGTCACGACCGGTCCGTCCTTGGCGTCGGCACTTCGGAGCTCCGGGGTCGCGCCTGCTTCCTCCAGCGCATGCGCCACAGGCGTCACAGCCATCGGGAGCACCTCCACCGGGAGCGGAGCACGGGTGCCGAGCCGGTCGACCTGCTTTGTAGGATCAGCGAGCACGACGAAGCGCTCCGCCTGGTGGGCCACCACCTTCTCCCGGGCATGTGCCCCCCCGCCGCCCTTGATCAGTCGAAGCGCCTGGTCTACCTCGTCGGCCCCGTCGAGCGCGAGGTCGAGTGTAGGGGCATCGTCGAGCGAGATGAGGGGAATGTTGCAGGCACGAGCCCGACGCTCGCTGCCGAACGAGGTTGGGACTCCCCGTACGCTGATCTCGTCTTTCCGGATGCGTCGACCGAGGGCGTCGAGGGCGTGGGCTGTCGTAGAGCCCGTCCCGAGGCCCAGGCACATTCCGTCGCGTACGAGTTGGGCTGCCGCCTCCCCGGCAGCCTGCTTAGCAGCGTCTCGATCCATTTGCGTGAGGTGTTTGGGCCGGTCTTACCAGACGGAGCCCCTACATCGTCGTTGGGTCAACCTCCTGCGTCGTCGAAGGTCCACTCGAAGCGAAGCCGGTAGTCCTGGTACTGAGGGCTGTACCCGGCCCGGACAACGTCGAAGCCCTCGTTGAGCCCGAGGACCGTCATGCCGGGATGCTTGTTCGGGAACGTGTCGTAGACGAAGCGCTCGTAGCCACGCCTCTCGACGATGGCGAGCATGGCGTAGAGGAGAGCCCGTGCGATGCCATTGCGCCGGTGCGAGGGATGGACGCCGCCCTTGGCGCTGTAGAACGTGGCCTCGTCGAGCTGGTAGCCCACCTTGAAGCCAACGGCGGTCTCGGCAATCCGGGCCAGCAGCATCAAGAGGTCGTCCCGCTCGAATGTCTTGATGACGCTCGGGTCATCGAAAATCTCGGTATTAAGACGACGAATCGTATCAATTTGGGCCATCCCGACTTCGGAAATCTCAAGCGGCACCTCTGCCGCCTCAACCGCATCGGAGAATGGAGAGTGAGGATCACGCTTTTTCTCCATGGTGGGAAAGAGATGTTGCGCCACGGATCGGAGGAGCGGAGCAATCACCAACCGAACTAGAAGGGAAGACCGTCGGCGTCGGTAGGGTCGTCTGGAGGCCCCGATGGATTCTGTGCTGATTTCTCGGAGGAAGGCGCTGCCTCGCCGTTCGCAGACGGGGCCGATGCGTCGTCTGCCTCCGGGTCCTCCACCGCGTCCTCTTCGACGAGCTGCACCGGTTCGAGGAGGGCCTCCGGCACGTCCTCGACAAAGCGGCTTGGCGTCGTCATGTATTCCCCCTGCCCCCGGCGATACTGCGTCATCGGGTACGAGATGAAGAGGTTTTCCTCCGCCCGCGTGATGGACACGTAGAACAGGCGAAGCTCCTCGTCGACCCCGCCGGGCTCGCGCAGGGCGTGACGGGATGGAATGGTGCCGTCGAGGGCGCGAATAAGAAACACGGTGTGGAATTCGAGCCCCTTCGCCGAGTGGATGGTCGAGAGAACGAGTGGAGGTTCCTCGTCCTCGGTGGCCTCCTGCTCCAGGGCCGTCAGCTCGATCGGGTCGAGGGTGAGCGAGGATAGGAACTGCTGGCGGGTGTCGTGGTTGGCGGCGAGTCCTGCGAGGTGCTCCAGATCTGGGGCCCGCTTGGGATGATCGTCGGCGTACTCCTTCTCGAACAGCGGCTGGTAGTAGTCGAGGATTGCCTCCACCTGCTCGGCCACCGTCGTGTCCTCGTCGCGGACGCGGTGAAGAGTAGCGAACAGCTGCTTGAGACGACGGGCGTACCGGTCGGAAAGCGGAGCGTCGTCGCCGAGAACCAGGGGGTCGTCGGCCGTCTCTGTGGCCCACTCGATCAGTGAGCGCGCTGTTTTGGGACCGATGCCGTGGATGAGCTGGAGAATCCGATTCCAGGACGCCGCGTCCTGCGGGTTCTCCACCACCTTCAGGTGAGCGAGCACATCCTTGATGTGGGCCGCCTCGTTAAGCTTCATCCCGCCGTACTTGACGAATGGAATGTTGCGGCGATTCAGCTCCACCTCAAGATCGTAGGCGTTGTGTCCGTTGCGGAAGAGCACGGCAATGTCACTGAGTGGGACGTCCTGCTCACGGAGGCGGAGCACCATTTGCGCCACGAAGCGTGCCTCCATGTCGCCGTCGGCCGCCGGAACGAGGGCGGGGCGCTCCCCCTCTGTCTTCTCCGTGAAGAGGGTCTTGTCGTAGGAGCGATCGGCCTGCTCGATGACGTGGTTGGCCAGGTCCAGGATCGGCTGGGTGGAGCGGTAGTTCTGCTCCAGCTTCAGGATCTCCGCATCGGAGAACGTGTCGGGAAAGCGGAAGATGTTGCGGAAGTCGGCCCCGCGAAACTGGTAGATGCTCTGCGCGTCGTCCCCCACCACAGTCACGTTGCCGTGGACGGAGGCGAACTGGCGGACGAGTTTTGCCTGCAGGACGTTCGTGTCCTGGTACTCGTCCACCAGCACGTGTCGGCAGCGGCTCGCCACCTGGTGGCGAATGTCATCGTGCTCTTCGAAAAGCTCCAGGGTGCGACGCAGCAGATCATCGAAGTCCATAAGCCCGTGGGACTTCTTGTACTGCCGGTATTCGCGCCGCAGCGCCGCCAGGTCGTCGTGCAGGGTCGTAAATTGTGGATAGCGCTGGGCGAGAACCTCCTCAAGCGTCTCGTCGCGGTTGGTCGCCGACGAGAACATGGAGCGCAGCGTGTTCTTCTGCGGGAATCGCTCGTCGCCGTCCCCGTAGTCGCCCTGTGCGCGAAGCACGCTAAGCACATCGGCGGCGTCGGCCGCATCCAAGACGGTAAAGCTGCGAGGGAATCCGAGCGCCTCGGCGTGCTGGCGTAGCACTTCAAGGCAGAACGCATGAAAGGTGCCGCCACGCACCCGCTCGCAGCGTCCGTCGAGCAGACTCGACGCCCGCGCCGTCATGTCGTCGGCGGCCCGGCGCGTAAACGTGAGCAGGACGATCTGCTGGGGACGCGTGCCCGTTTCGACTAGGTAGGCCAGGCGGTAGATGAGGGTGCGGGTCTTGCCGGTGCCCGCCCCAGCAACGATGAGGAGCGGTCCGTCCCCGGCTGTAGCGGCCGCGTACTGCTGGGAATTGAGATCATCCTCGTAGTCAATGGTGAGATTTTCCGGGGACTCAGGGACCTCGTCCTCCTCCGAACGCAGAACAATGCGGCGCGCCATAGGGAAGAGCAGAATCGATCTTACAGCTCGGCGAGGAGGGTCCGTCCGGGACGGACGGGGCAGCAGAACGCCCCACGGACTGAACACTGCCCGGCGGGTGCCGGTTGGGTGATCAGCTTTGGTACTGAGCAAGTGCAACCGGTGCGATAAACCCCGCGTCGGAACGAGTGATCCGACCAGGACCGGTTGGGTCCTTCCGGACGCACACGCGGTGGACATCGAGCCGCGTTGCTTCTTACATTGGTCCGACACACCCACTCAGGAGTTGATCCTTCTGTCCGGATCATCTCCGTCGAGCAACATTCTGCGTCTCTCCCCTCCGAAGAGTGAGACCGTCCACTCCCTTATGGGAAAAGTCATAGCAGTCGCGAACCAGAAAGGCGGAGTTGGCAAGACGACCACCGCTATAAACCTCGCTGCATCGCTGGCGGCGACGGAACGCTCCACGCTCCTCATGGACATCGACCCGCAGGCCAACTGCACCTCGGGCATTGGGATCGAGCCGGACGAGGTTGAACACTCTGTCTACGAGGTGCTCATCGGAGAGGTGGACGCCGCAGAGGCGGTGATGACCACGGAGATGCCGTTCCTTGACATGATCCCGAGCCACATCGATCTCGTGGGGGCCGAGATTGAGATGATCGACGAAATGCAGCGAGAGAAACTCCTTAGCAATGCGCTGCCACGAGTCCGGCGCAAGTACGACTTCGTCGTCATCGACTGCCCCCCCTCCCTCGGCCTGCTGACACTGAACTCACTCACCGCCGCCAACTCGGTGCTCATTCCAGTACAGGCCGAGTATTTTGCCCTCGAGGGATTGGGCCAGCTGCTCAACACAATCAAGATCGTCCGTCAGCACCTCAACCCCGACCTGGGGATTGAGGGGGTTCTGATGACGATGTTCGACACGCGCCTCCGGCTCTCGAACCAGGTGGCCGAAGAGGTGCGCCGTTACTTTGGGGATCGGGTGTTCGACACCATCGTGAAGCGCAACGTGCGACTTTCGGAGGCCCCGAGCTTTGGGAAGCCGGCACTCCTGTACGAGGCCTCCAGCACCGGTGCGCAAAATTACATGGCGCTGGCACGCGAGATCATCGAGCAGAACGAGCCGTCCACAGAAGAGGACACCTCCCCCGACAGCAACGAGGTTGGCGATGCCGGAGGTGCCGTCGGGTCGTCCGCGGACGGGCAGGCCGGGGTCTCGGGCGCCATCGGCAACCAGTCAGCGAAATCGGAGGAGGACTCAACGACCCCCGCCGACGAGCTCTCCGTGTAGGCGCGGCAGCCTTCGCGCGCAGTACCTCCGGACGACGACCTTTCTCGTTCCTTTTTCTCGACCCCTGGTCCCAAATGGGCAAGAAATCAGCACTTGGCAAAGGGCTCAACGCGCTCCTTCCGGAAGACCAGGACGAGCAGGCCTCGACGGAGGACAGCGCGGGTGAAGACGAGGCCGAGGGGCAGAGTGAGCTTTATCGATTCGAGGACGGTACGCAGCTTCTGGGCCGGGTGGCCGAGGTGGCCGTAGAGCGGATTCGCCCGAACCCGTACCAGCCCCGCCAGGAGTTCAGCGAAGAGTCCCTCGATGAACTAGCGGCCTCGATCGAGCAGATTGGGGTCATCCAGCCCATCACCGTGCGGGCGCTGGAGGACGGGCAGTTCGAAATCATCTCTGGCGAACGGCGGCTGCGTGCAGCCCGCCGGGCCGGGATCGAGCACCTGCCGGCGTTTGTTCGGGAGGCCAACTCCGCGGAAATGCTCGAGATGGCACTCGTCGAAAACGTCCAGCGCGAGGAGCTGAATCCTATCGAAATCGCCCTCGGGTACCAGCGCCTCGTCGAGGAGTGTGGCCTCACCCAGGAGGAGGTGGCCGAGCGGGTGAGCAAGAGCCGCGCGACCGTATCGAACTTTCTCCGCCTGCTCCGTCTTCCGCCCCGCATCCAGGCGGCCCTGCGGGACAAGGAGGTCACCATGGGGCACGCCCGGGCCCTCATCGCGATGGACGACGAGGAGGCTCAGGTTGAGCTCCTCGAAGAGGCCATCGCGGACGACCTCTCCGTCCGCGAGATTGAGGCCCGAGTTCGGGCGTGGCACGAGGACGAGTCAGACGAGCCCTCGGAGGACGAATCCTCTCCTTCCTCTGGGGAGCCGATGTCCGCGTCGCCAGAGCGCACCGACTTGCAGCTTGAGGAGCTCCGCCGTAAGCTTCGCTCTCGATTCAGCACCCAAGTGCAAATTACGCACAAGAAGAACGGGGAGGGGACGGTCGAACTCTCCTATTATTCAGAGGAAGACCTCAACCGCCTCGTGGAGCTCATGATGGGACGGTGACGCCCGGAGACCGAGTCTGAGAGAGCCCTTCGTCCTTCGGGCGTGGGCCACTCGCATTCTCTGGTTCCTTGTCCAATCCCTATCCTCCCATGGTTCGGTGCAGTGTGGGGGTCTGTACGGTGCTGTTGTGTCTGATCCTAGGGGGGGGACCCGCGGCACACGCCCAGCCTGACAGCGTCCGGGCGGCCATCCTCAAAGAAAAGGGATTTTCGCCGGAGCACTCACCTCGCAAGGCCCTCTGGCGAGCAGCAGCAGTTCCGGGATGGGGGCAGTTCTATAACCGCCAATACTACAAGATCCCGTTCGTCTACGCCGGACTGGCAGGACTGGCGTACGCCATCTTCAGGATGAACCAGAACTACGTCCTCTACCGGCACGCCGCCGTCTTTGCCCGGGGACAGGCCCTCCAGAACAAAGGTCGAACCATTCCGGATGCGATCTCCGACTGGAAGGCATTCAGGGACGACTACCGGAAAGTCGTCCGCGAGGCGGGAGGCAATACCGAAAATCTGGAAGATCTGCCGCTGGGCGGATCACAGCTCCGACGTGTGCGGGACAAGTTTCGGCAGCGGCGCGACCTCTCAATCTTGGGAACGGGACTGTTCTACGCGCTCACTATCCTGGACGCGTACGTCAGCGCGCATCTCCTCGCGTTCAACGTCGACGACAGGGTCGCCCTCAACGTCCGTCCCGTAGGGGGAGCGCACGCCCTCCTTCGAGGAACAGGGCAACGAGGGCTGCGAGGCGCCTTCCCACCGGCCACGCCGGGGGGGCCTGGGCTCCGCGTTCGCGTGTCGTTCTGAGTATCCAGACTCTGCACGGCGAATGGATCGACACCGACACCCGGATGGACCGATGTGCACGGGGGGCGTCCAGGCGAGTCCTGCAGCAGCACGCCCTGAGATCGTGATATTTGAGAAACATAACACCGCCTTGATCAGAAAGGCAGAGAGGGTTAAACTCCCTACCAAACCCTCGGCGAAGAAAAACGGAAAGGTCATATGTAAAACTGTCCACAATCCTGTGGGATATGCGGCGTGGAGCCCCTTCCGAGATAAGTAGCCCCGAAACCCCCTTGCCATGATGCGTACAGGATACCTCTCTTATCCATCCCCACGGCGCTCAGACCTGGGGAACGGACGAGGCATCCCTACAGCGTGTTACTTTTCCCCGAGACAATGCGACACTAAGTAGTTGGCGCATCCCTACTTTTGGAAAAGCTTTTGGGACGCTGCGTCTTTTCCCACCGCCTGTGTTTCTCCCTTCTAGCGTTCTGCCACGATCAGTATATCCTCACTCACATGACCACACCCGACCACCAACGGCCCCACGAGTCTGCTCGGTCCGACGGGCCCGATTCGGACGTCTCCGTGCAGGACGACCTGCCAATCTTCGAGAAATGTCACCGGTTCTTCGACCCGTCGGGGGACTACGCTAGAGTCAAGCAAGCAGACCTTTATCCGTACTTCCGACCGATTGAGCAGAGCGAAGGCACCCGCGCCGTCATGGACGGTGACGAGCTCATTATGGCGGGCTCAAACAATTATCTCGGGCTCACCTCAGACCCCCGTGTCAAGGAGGCGGCACAGGAAGCCACGGCGAAGTACGGCACCGGGTGCACGGGCAGCCGCTTCCTCAACGGCACGCTTGACCTGCACCTCGAGCTGGAAGCGCGGCTTGCCGACTTTATGGGGAAGGAGAAGGCTGTCATGTTCTCGACGGGCTACATGACAAACGAGGGAGTCCTTGAAGCTGTGGCCGGTCGTGGCGACATCATTTTCTCCGATAAGGACAACCACGCCTGCATCGTTGCCGGGACGCAGAAAAGTCTTGCGGAGACGAAGCGGTACCGCCACAACGATTTCGATCACCTTCGCACGATGCTGGAGCGGGCGCACGCCGAGCGGCCGGACGCAGGGAAGCTGATTGCCACCGACGGCGTCTTCTCCATGAGTGGAAAGATCGCGCGGGTTCCCGAACTGCTCGACCTCGCGGAGGAGTTTGACGCCGCCCTCATGCTCGACGACGCCCATGCCATCGGCACAATCGGGCCAGGCGGACGCGGCTCGGCGGCCTCATTTGGGCTGAAGGACGAGGTGGACCTGATCACAGGCACGTTCTCGAAGAGCTTCGCCTCCATTGGCGGGTTCTGCGTAGGCGATCGCGACGTGGTCGAGTATATCCGCCACGAGGCGTCTACGCACGTCTTCAGCGCATCGATGCCCCCCTCCACGGTCGCCACGGTCCTGAAGTCGTTGGAGATCCTTCAAAATGAGCCCGAACGGCTCGACCGCCTCCAGGAGATCTCCGACTACATGCGCGACGGCTTTCGCAATCTCGGGTTCGACGTGTGGGAGAGTGAGACCCCCATCATTCCGGTCGTCATCGGCGACATGGAGCAGTGCTTTCGGTTCTGGCGGGCCCTGATCGACGAGGGCGTGTTTGTGAACGCCGTGGTGCCGCCGGCCGTGCCGAAAGGGCAGGCCCTCATGCGCACCTCCTACATGGCCACCCACACCGACGAGGAGCTCGAGCGCGTTCTCGACGCGTTCCACAAGGTGGGCAAGAAGCTCGGCGTGATCGGCACCAACGGCCATGGCACGACTGTCGAGTAGACCCGATCCTGAACAGCGAACGCACGCGGCCCGTAATGACGCCGTCGCTCCCCGAGTTGTCGTCGGGGAGCGGCGGCGTTTTCTCATTGTCCCTGTTGCAGCACCCCGGTCGAGCCGAATGTCGACGTCAAACGACGTGACGGTCCGCCCCGTCGACGGGTGGTGGGACCGCAAGGCGTTCATCGATTGGCCGTACGAATTCTATCCGGATCGCTACCCGCGGTGGGTGCCGCCCCTGCGCCGCGACGTGAAGGATACGCTCGACCCGTCCTCGAATGCCTTCTTCGAGCACGGCGACATGCAACTCTTCTTGGCCGAAGACGCCTCCGGCGCCGCCGTGGGCCGCATCGCCGGCATCGTCAATGGCATGCACCTGCAAAAATACGAGGACGCGACCGGGTTCTTCGGCTTCTTCGAGTGCGTGGAGGACTACGCCGTGGCCGAGGCCCTCCTCGATGCCGCTGCCGATTGGCTCCGCCAGCAAGGCCTGGAGCACATGCGCGGCCCGGCCAACCCGTCGCTCAACGACACCGCCGGCCTCCTGGTGGACGGCTTTCGGTTCCCTCCCTCCATCCTCATGCCCTACAACCCGCCGTACCACGAGGACTTCCTGCGGCGGTACGGTTTCCAGCGCATCATGACCATGTGGTCGTTCTACGCCCACATCAAGTACGCGAACATGGAGCGGCTGCGCCGGGGCACCGACATTGCGAAGCGGCGTACCCCGGGGCTGAACGTGCGTACACTGGACATGGATCGGTTCGACGAAGAGGCAGACGTCGTGCGGGAGATCTACAACGAGGCCTGGTCCGACAACTGGGGCCACGTGCCCATGACGGAGGCCGAGTTCGAGCAGCTGGCCGACGA
>NZ_JBDGQQ010000046.1:0-11386 GCF_042218895.1 Salinibacter sp.
AGCCGGTAGACCCCTCCCCCAAACCCCTCGACTTCCAGTCGAGGGTGGTTTAGTTTTGGTCGAGCCACTGATTTCTGGTCGAGCCAATTCAGAGCAATGCGGAGCGCGGCAAAGTGGGCTCTTGCTTCAGCAGAACTGGGGAAGCGCTCGTGCGGACGGTTTCGTCGCTACCAGCCTCCGAACCACCCGTCAGTCTCCTCTACAGTACGCCGCTCCGGACGACGAGACCGCTGTCACGTCCACGAAGGAGAGCAGCGTCCCAGCTTTCTACAGCAGCGGTCTCCTCGCCTCGCAGCTTACGACCCTCCGCCGTCACGATCCGGCCGTCCACTGGAGACTGAGCCCGCTGGGCGGGGGCCGACGAAGGGACGGTGCGGACCGTTGTGCAGCATCTGGTGTCCAACGTGATCAAGTACACCGAGGAGGGAGGCCCGGTGTGGGGCCGGATCCGTCGGGAAGACGCGCAGACGGGACCGGAGGTTGAGGACACCGGGATTGGGATCGAACCAGGGGCGGTCGATCGGCTCTTCGGGCCGTTCCGGCAGACGTCGGGGGATCGGGCGGAAGCATGAGGGCACCGGGGTGGGGGTGGCGGCCGCCAAGAGAGCCGTCGAGGAGATGGGGGCTCCATCGAGGTGGAAACCGAAAAGGGCGTTGGCACCTGCTTCACCACTCGGCGTCTGTGCGGGGAAGAGAAGGCTTCAGGGGACCCCAACTCGTAGCCCAGCTGGGGGGCCGGACCCCTTCGGACCGACGCCTCCCAGGGCGAAAGGATGAGGAGACAGACGGGGGCCAGTTCAGCCTCAGCGCTGTCGTCAGAAGGACGCTACCAGGATAAAGCGCCGCTCTCAAGCTCCCCGCAGAGAAGGAAGACCGGGGCTTACTGGGCGCGATCCAAAGCCCGGCCGGCCTCCTCAAACGCGTCCCTCGCCCGGTGGTAGGCATCGTTTCGGTCCGCGATTGGGGCCGGGTAGTCGGGAGCTGCCCCTGAGAAGTCAATCTGGTCCCCGGAGGTGAGCCGATCCTTGTCTACTCCCCGTAGCTCTGGTACCCAGCGCTTGATGTACCGGGCCTCCGGGTCGTGCTTCTCGGCCTGTGAGTAGGGATTGTAGATGCGGAGCCGGTAGTCGGTCCCCACCGAGGCGGCCCACTGCCAGTTACCGGCGTTCACGGCCGGGTCGTAGTCGGTAAGTGTCCGCGCAAAATGTTGTGCGCCCCAGCGCCAGTCTACGAGCAAATCTTTTGTGAGGAAGCTAGCGACCACCATGCGGGCCCGGTTGTGCATGTATCCGGTTTCACGCAGCTCGCGCATGCCGGCGTCCACGAAGGGCACGCCCGTCTTCCCCTTTCGCCAGCGGTCAAACTCGGCCCGCTCGTTGCGCCAAGGAATGTGCCGGCCGATTGGACGAAGGGGCACAGTCAGCTGCTCGGGACGATGGAAGAGAAGATGCGTGTAGAAGTCTCGCCAGTAGAGCTGACTGGTCAACTTGTGGTAATCCTCGAACGCCTCTTCTACGACGTAGAGGGACTCCCGGATCGAAATCGTCCCGAACTTGTGGTGTGCCGAGAGGGCCGTGAGAGACTCCTGCGCCGGCTGATGGCGGTCGTCCCGGTAGGAGGCGAGCGTCTCGACCCCTTCGAGAAACTCGATCCCCTCCGATCGTCCTCCTTTCGCCCGGAGGGAATCGGTGGAGTACCGCTCGTACTTCTCCAGACGGGTGGTTTCCACCGACAGCGGACCATCGTAGAACGGCCCCTCCACCTTGCCGGTCGGACCGGGAGTTGGGACCGACTGCGCGTGCCGCCGAAACGGCGCGAAGGTGTGGTAGGCGCCTCCTCCGTCGGGTTGGACCTCCTCGGGCTCCGTCAGGAGAAGGGCGTTCGAGGACTCAAACCGGACGCCGTGCCTGCGGCACACTGAGCGCAGTCTCTCGTCCCGGCGCTGGGAGAAGGGGGTGTAGTCTCTGTTGACGTGAACCGAGGAGATGTCCCCGCTGGAGGCAAGCTCAGAGACCGTCTCGGCCGCCTCGCCCTCGAAGACAAAAAGCCGGCCGCCTCGCTCCTGGAGCCGTCGCCTGAGCTCCTTCAGCGAGCGGACCATGAAGGCAAATGCGTGCTCGCTGAAGAAGGAGTTTTGCTCGGGGGCGCACTGCCGCGGGTCGAAGATGAACGCCGGAACGACCTCGTCCGACCTGCGGCATGCCTTGGTCAGGCCTGCGTTATCGGCCAGCCGGAGGTCCCGTCGGAATAGGAAGAGGCTGCGGTCGGGCACTGCGCGGGGCTAGCGTTCTGAGCAAAAATGCTCCTCTGATGGGGGACGCCGTCGGCCCGCCCTCAAGAGCGTGCAACCTGGAGGGGGACTCCCAGAAGGATCTCTCCCGGAAAGAGGCTTTCGGCTACGGCCCGCTCCGGTTTCCTCCAAAGCGCATTGGTTCGAAGCGGGTGGCATTTGAAACGAAACGGGAAGCGGGCTTCTGACACGGATTTCAGTGGAAAAGGTCGGCAGAATCAGTAGAATCTACTGGCTACTGGACAGTGCCCAAAACCGGGCAAATCAAGACGGTTCGGCAATCCGCCGACACGATGAAGTCAGAACCTGTTTTGCGAGCAGGTGAGCAGCCGAGACACAGTGGGCGAAGCTGCAAAATGGCGCCCAAGTGAGCCCTGTAGTGGAACTACCGGGCGAATGCAGAAGCCATTTTGCACGAGATCCACGAAGTCGCAGGCCGCAGATGTCTCGCCAAACAGGTTCTCAAAACGGTATAAGCAGTACGCTCCCCTATCTGCTCTCTTCGTCCCTGCCGCCCGGCGGCAGCCGGACGGTGAACCGGCTTCCCTCGCCCTTCTGCGTGTCGACATCCACGGTTCCGTCCATTTGCTTGACCGCCCGCCGGACGACTGCCAGCCCGATGCCGGTGCCTTCGTAGTTCCGATCCAACCCCTCCGACGCCTGCCGAAAGGGCTCGAAAAGCGTCTCGGCCACCTCCGGCTCCATCCCAATGCCGGTGTCCTCCACCTCCATAATCGCCTCCTCGTCCCCGTTCTGGTAGACCCGGACCTGCACCTCCCCGCCCTCCCCGGTGTACTTGATCGCGTTGGAAAGGAGGTTCTGCAAGACGATTTGCACCCCGCCCTCATCGGCCCGGGCGAGCGCTTTGTCCGCTTCCACCTTGAGGTCGAGTCCGGCCTCCTCGGCTCTCGGCGTTAGTTCGGTGACGGCCTGTCGGGCCTGCTCGGCCAGGTTAATCGAGCGGGCGTTCATCTCGATCTCTTCGGCCTCCAGTTTCGAGAGGTTGAGAACGCTGTTGAGGGTCTCGAGCAGCCGGGTTCCGGCCTGCTCGATCAGCGTCGCAAACTGGGTCAGCTGCGACAGGTCGGCCTCCCTGGGCCGATCTTCGAGCGTCTCAACTTCCTCACTAATCGTCTCAGCGAAGCCGATGATCGAGGTCAGGGGCGTGCGGATCTCGTGGCTCATGTTCGCGAGCATCGAGGCCTTGAGCCGGGCCGCCTCCTCCGCCTCCTCCTTCGCCCCGCGGAGCTCATCCTCCCGCTCCAGGCGGCCGAGAACGAGGGCCGCGTACCCGGCCAGCACCTCAATCAGCCGCAGGTTGAAACGGTCGAAGCCCTTCTTCCCGGTCCGGCCTACGACGATCACTCCTCGCTCTCCGATTGGCACCCCGGCCGCCGAACGCAGGACTCCGTAGTCGACCTCGGATCCGAGACTGCCGGTGTCCTTCACCACCGTCGTCTCTTCGTCCCGCAGAACACGGGCGGCGATGCTGTGGCCGTCGGCCGGTCGCGGGCCCGGCGGGGGCACGTCTGTCCCGTCGCTGCGGTCCGTCCGGGCCGAGCGAATGGCGTCTCCCTCCAAAAATCCTGTGTTGACCAGGTCGTAGTCAAACACTCGCTGCAGGACGCCGTGGATGTGGTCGCAAACCGCCTCTTGGCCGTCGGCCCGGAGCAGGCCGCGGGTCGTCTCGTACAGGGCCTCGATGTCCCGCCGGCGTCGTTTGAGCTTCCGCTCGTGGCGCTTCCGCTCGGTAATGTCGGTGATCGCCCCGTCGAAGTAAGTGCTCCCCGGGTCTTCTCCCTCGACTTGCTGACTGCTGAGCAGGCCGATGAAAGTCGTCCCGTCCTTCCGGCGGTACTGGACCTCCTCTTGGTCGAGCCTTCCGTGCTCCGCCTCTTTTTCGATCAGCTCCTCTCGCCGGGCCGGGTCGACGTAGAGGGCCTCCGCCCCTGCCGCCTTCAGGTCCTCGAGATCCCGGTAGCCGAACATCTCGATGAAGGCCTGATTGGCGTAGACGATTCCCTCCTCGGCGGTCGAGCGGTAGATGCCGTCCGAGACGTTTTCGGTGATCGCCTGGATCCGCCGCTTTTCCCGGCGGAGCTTTCGGCGGCTCTCCTTCAGCTTCTGCTCTTGCCGCTTCCGCTCAGTCACGTCCTGAATCGTGCCCCGCACTCGAACAACCTCCTGGTCGTCCCCCCGCTGCGGCTCGCCGCGGACCCGAACCCACTTCTCCTCTCCCGCGTCGGGGGTCAGGCGTAGCTTCAGGTCGTAGGGCTCGCCCTCTTCCACCGCCAGGGTGAAAGCCTCCCGGATCACCGGTTGGTCCTCCGGATGGTAGAGCGAGATGGTCCGCTGGTAGGTCACATCGGCACTGGGAGAGAGGCCGTAGATGCGGTAGACCTGCTCCGTCATGGTTCCCTCCCCAGCTTGGACATCGTACTCCCAGGCGCCGACGTCAGCGATCTCTTGGGCCCTCCTGAACAGGTCGTTCTGGCGCTCCAGGGCCCGCGCTCGCCGCTTCTGCTCGGTGATGTCGCTGAGGTAGAACACGGCTTCTCCCTCCGCGGGTGTCGTTTCGCCGGCGGGCCGGCCACCTGGGGCCGGGTCGCCGCCCTGCAGCGGAGCCCCGTTCACCGACAGGTGCCTTCGCTCTCCATCCTCCCCGTCGATGGAGATCTCGGCGCTTCGGACCGGCTCGTCCGTCGACAGGACCCGGGCAAACGGCAGCTCCTCGTCCGGAATCGGGCTTCCGTCGGGGGCGCTGATCTTCCATTCCAGATCGTCGTAGGCACGACCGAGGATCTCCTCCTCTCCGGTCCCGAGCACCTCCTGGACTTGGCCATCCGCCTGCACGAAGGTTCCTTCCGAATCGAGGCGGACAATCGCGTCCGGGCTGATCTCGAGAAGGCGACTCAGAAGGTTCCGCTCCTTCCGAAGCGCCTCCACCGCTTCCTTCCGCTCGGTGATGTCCTGCAGGGCCCCGGCTACCTTCACGATCTCCCCGTCCTTCTTTTCGGCCGGGGCTCCAACCGTGCGGACCCACCGCCGGTTTCCCTCCGCCGTATCCAGGGGAAGCTCCAGGTCGTACGGCTCCTCCTCGTCGATGCACCGCCGGAAGGCCTCCCGAATCTGTGGCCGGGCCCCCGGAGCGAAAAACTCGAACGCCTCCTCGAGCGTCCGGCTGGCCCCTGGGTCCATTTCGTGGATGCGGCGGGTCTCCGCCGAGCGGTGGACCTCCCCGGTTTCCAGGTCTACCTCCCAGGCCCCGGCCACCTTCTGGGTCTGCTCCAGGAGGGCTTTCTGCCGGCGCAGCGTCTGCTCCCGGCGCCGCTGCTCGGTGACGTCGGCGATGACGCCGCCGTAGTAGGCAACTTCTCCGTCTTCCCCCCGAACGACCGTGTCGGTGACGCGGCCCACGAAGGTCGAGCCATCCGCCCGGCGGAACTCGATGTCTTCCCCCTCGAGCCCGTCCTGCCGGTTGGTCTTCTCCAGCACCCGCGCCCGCTCGGCCGGATCGGCGTAGAGCTCTTCGGAGTCGACCTCCAGGAGCTCCTGGGCCGAGTCGTACCCGAACATCTCGACGAGGGCCTGATTGACGTGGATCAGCTCCCCCTCTGGCGTGGACTGGTAGATGCCCTCCGAGACGTTCTCGGCGATCGACTGGAGCCGCTTGTCTTTCTCCTGAAGCTTCTCCCGAGTCGTTCGCCGCCGCTCCAGTTCGCTCATGACCATCTCGGCTAGATCCTCCAACCGACCGGTCTCCTCGTCGGAAAGCTGCCTTGAAACCGTGTCCAGCACGCACAGCGTCCCGATCCGGTAGCCATCCGGGGTCTGAAGCGGCGCGCCCGCATAGAACCGGACGCCCGGCGGGCCTTCCACGAGCGGATGATCGGAGAACCGCTCCGTCTCGGTCGCATCCTCGATTATGGTCGTTCCGTCCGCCCGAATCGCCTCGATGCAGAAGCTTGACTCGAGATCCCGTCCGCCACTTTCGACCCCAACGGCTGACTTGTACCACTGCTGGTCCTCGGCTATGAAGTTGATCAGGGCGATCGGCACATCGAAGAGAGACGCGGCCACGCGGGTGATACGGTCGAAGTTTGGTTCCGGCTCGGTACCGACGACCTCGTAGCGGCGGAGAGCCCGAAGGCGGGGCTGCTCCGCCTCCGAACGGCCGGGGCCTGACTGCTCTCGGTCACCTGACGGAGCGGTGACGGAAGAAGGCATGAGAATGCACTCGGCGAGTTGTAATTTCAGCGGATCGAGTTTGTAAAGAGCGCGTGCATCTGTGCAATTTCAACAGGGCGCTTTCCAAGCGGTCGAAGTGGCGACCGGGATGTACCATCTTTTTTGCAAGCCACGAAGCACGCGGACGTCAATTCCCCCTCGGGCACGGAAAAGTCATCGTTGTCGGCGACGGAGCAGCTTCTCGATTGCGCTGATCGATAGTGCCGATCTACCCTTCGCTGTCCGCCTCAGGCCGCGGAAGCCGCACGATAAATTGGCTGCCCTCCCCTTTCGCGGTCTCTACGTCGATGGTCCCGCCCATCTGGTCGATCGCCCGTTTGGTAAGAGCCAGGCCGAGGCCGGTTCCCTCATACTCACGCCCAAATCCCTCCGACTCCTGGCGGAACGGCTCAAACAGCTCATCGGTCTGCTCCGGATCCATCCCCACGCCGGTGTCTTCGACCTCAAGGGTCGCCTTGCCGTTCTCGGGGCGCACCCGCAGCCACACGTCGCCTCCGGGCTCGGTGTACTTGATGGCGTTCGAGATGAGATTTCGCAGGGCGATTCGGAGTCCTTCCTGGTCGGCCTGGACGTGGAGGGGGGTCTCCTCGATGTCCACCCGCAGGTCGACGGTCGCGTCCTCTGCCTGCGGCAGGAACTGCTCGGCGACCTCCTCCGCCTCGGCGGCGAGGTCGACCGCCACGCCGTCGACATACACGTTCTCCCCCTCCAACTTCGAGAGGTTAAGCACCGCATCGAGGGTTCCCAGCAGGCGGCGCCCACTGTTTTCGATGAGGCCCGCGAAGCGACCGATCGGCCCAAACTCAACGTCGGGGTCTTGCGCGCGGAGCGACTCGGCTTCCTCCCCAATCGTTTCCGCAAAGCCGATGATCGAGGTCAGGGGCGTGCGGATCTCGTGGCTCATGTTGGCCAGGAGCGCCGACTTCATTCGGCTGGCCTCCTCGGCCTCCTCCTTGGCGGCCCGCAGCGTACTCTCCTGATCGAGCCGGTCAAGCACCACCGTGGCGTGAGCGCTGAGCACCTCGATTAGCCGACGATCGAAGTCATCGATGGGACCGGCCTGCAGGTCCCCAACCACAATCGTGCCGTGCTCGCTCATCGGAAAGACCGCCGCGCCGCGGGCCTTCCCGTAATCGGCGGGGTCGTCGACGGCACGCAGGTCGTCGAACGTGAGCGGGGCTCCCTTCCGGTATGCCTGGGCTATGATGGAGTCCCCGTCTACCTGTACGGGCGAGCGGTCAGGCATGTACTGATCGACCTCGGGAGAGGTCTGAACGGGTACGAGGCGCCCGTCTTTGGCCAGCCGGACGCCGACGAGCGGGAACCCGAGCACATCGTTGACGAGCCGGAGAATGAGGTCACCGACTTCTTCTTCCCGACGGACCCGTAGCAGCCGATTTACTGCGGCGTAGAGCGCCTCGACCTTTTCCTGCCGGTCTCGGAGAGCGCGTTCCCGCCGCTCTCGCTCGGTGATGTCAGAAAAGACGACTACCCGGCTCCCTTGAGCCATGCCCCCGCCCACGTCGGTCTCCACGATTCGGTAGTACCGGGGCGATGCCTCGCCCTCCTGCTCCAGAAGGGAATCCTCCTCGCGAAGCGCGTCGGCAAGCTCCGGCAGGGCACGGGGGAGCGGCTCCCCGATTGCGGATCGGTCCGACAGGCGTGGGAAGAGCTGGGTCGCGCCTCGCCCGTAATCCTTGATGCGTCCGTCTCCACTCAGCATGATCATCGGTTCACTGAGACTCCCGGCCAGGCGAACAGCCCCAAACTGGTAGACATATGCGAACAGCACGCCCACCGCGAACACCGCGACCCCCAGCGGCTCGTGGGTCACGTCGAGGAGGGAGGGGCTGACGTGTCCCAGGATGTTGAGGCCTGCGGGAAGGGCGGTGAGGGCGGTGAGGCCGGCCAGAGGGGCAGTGTTTGTCTCCGTCTTGATAAACAGCTCGAAGAGCAGTAGGTAGCCGGTCGCGGCCAGCGCGTAGGAGACCGCCATCACGACCCAGTACAGGATGCCGTGGCGGACGGCGACCTGGAGAAACTCAGAGTTGACCGGCTCGAGCGTGTAGTAGAGCCCGTGGAGGGGATTCGTAATCTTTACGAGCACGATCAAGGAAAACAGGCCGACCGCGAAGCGCCGCGCCGCCTGGCTACGGTGGAGGGCTCGCCCAGTGTACGCGGAGCAGAACCAGAGCCACGCCCACACGGTTGCGAACCCGACGATAAGACTCGCCTGGTAGAACAGATTTTTCGCCGCCGGGGAGACGGGCAGGAGAAAGCCGATGTAGGCGGCCGCCCAGCCTCCACTTGTGAGAAAAAACACGAAGAGCCCCCTCCGCGTGTCGGCGTACGGGATTTGGCGGGCCCGGTAGCTTCCTGCAAAACAGGCGGCTGCCGCAAGCGCGAACGCGAGCAGGTACCCCAAGTACAGCGGTTCAGCAGTCGAGAAAAGCTCGAGCATCGTAAAGAGAAGCTCAGGAGCGGTCTTTCGAAAGCACGATAGGACCCCCGCCACATGATCCCGCAACGTCAGTGCCAAGTGCTCTACCAAAAGCTGTTGGAGACGAAAAGAGGCCAGGCCTCTACTGATGGCGTCCGTCGGTACCCCGTCTGCCGCCAGCTTTTGATGAGTAACGTGCAAGCTGGGTATGTGCGTAACGCGATGGTAGATATTTACAGGTGGTCCGCCCCATGATCAATGGTTTTGGGACTCCTCAGCGCCTCCTTAGAATCTCAGCCGGTGACGCTGGATTCGTGCCTGCGTCCGTGCCGGTCTGTTCCCGAGGGAATTCTTCCCGGCTGTTCCATCCTCTCATCCGTTCGTCTTGCCCCAGCCGGCATTCTCCGTAGCGTGCGCATTCTCTCCGTCCCACGGGAGCCAGATCCTCGCTCGTCGACCTCGAGGAAAAGCCGACTACAGGCAGACGAATTCGCGTTGTTGAAAGAGGAACCCAGGCAAGTGGCCCTCAGCAGCGCCGCAGGCCGGATCCGCAAGGGGTGAACCGGGTCTTCGGAACGGGAAGGAGTGGACTCGCGGCGCTGGCGCCACTTGCTTCGTTCGTGCACTGGTGGACGGGACTCCGCGCGCGGACCCGTCTCGGTCATGGCGCCGGGCGGGGGAATGGCGACGGCATCCCGGCCGGCTCCGTTTCCTCAGACATACGGGTTGAACGGCTTCCAACTCTGGTGCCCAGAGCGCTCTTTCGCGCACCGCACGGCCTTTCCCGGGTTCGGAACCGCAACATCGCCGCTCAGGCCCTGCGCGACGGATCGTCAAGCAGAGCCATCCGCCGCAGCACGAGGCGGCGGAGCGGGCCAATCCGGAGCACCGCGTCCACGAGCTGGAGCGCCGGGACCAGGAACGCCCCTCCACGGGCGAGCAGAATGCGTGTCAGCGCGTCCGTGGCCCAGACGGCACCGCCCTCGAGGGCCTCGCGGCGCTCGGCTTCGTACCGGGCCAGTGGCGTGGAGCGGCCCCGCTCAAGGGCCTCATCCAGCGCTCGCCAGAGCGCGTTCGCGTCCTGGACGCCCACGTTCATCCCCTGCCCGCCTACCGGACTCGTGAGATGCGCCGCGTCGCCGGCCAGCACGATGCGGCTGTTCACGAACGAGTCGGCGATTCGGCGGTGGAGGGTAAACGCACTCTTCCAGACTGCCGCGTAGGTGTCGACCGCGAACAGGTCGGCGACTGCCCGCTCGATACGGGTGTTAAGCGGCGTGGCGTGGCCAGGCGTTCGGGGCATGATGATCCGCCACCGTCGCTCGTCGATGCGGATGCCCGTGGCCACGCCCCGGCGTCGGGTCATGCGTGGGGAGTGGGCCCCCGGATCCTCCTCGAACGTGAGGTCGGCCAGGGCCGCCCGCATACGATAGGTCATGCCCTCAAACGAGGAGCCGAGTACCTCCCGCACCCGGCTGTGCGCCCCGTCGCAGCCAGCGACGAAGGGGGCGGTGGTGGACCGGGTCGTGCTGTCCCGTTCGTACCGGACCTCCACCCCACCGGCCTCAGGCAAAAGCTCCGTCACCTCCGCCGAAAACTGAACCTCGGCCCCGGGCTCGTCCCGGAGGGCATTACAGAGAATCTGTTCGGTCCGAGACTGGGGGCAAAGAAGCAACTGGGGGCACTCGGTCTCGCCGTCCAGTTCCTCGATTGGGACGTGCAGTAGCACCTCGTCGCGATCGGCGTCCCAGAGCCGCACTGTCGACCGGACGATGCCCGCCTCCAGGAAGCGATCGAGCAGGCCGAGGTCGGCAAGGATCTCCTGCGTTCGGGGCCAGATGATGGGGGCGCGAGAATGCTCGCTGGTGGTTGGCTCCTTTTCGAGAACGAGGACCGACCGGTCGGCGTGAGCCAGGCCGAGCGCAAGGCTCAGCCCTACGGGCCCGGCGCCCACCATGACGACCTCGTGTTGCAGACTGGTCATGGGCGTTGACACAGAGCTGAACCGATGCTGTCACGAATGGACGTGTTCGGCGGACGACGAATTGGTCTTGTGTCCCCAAGAGAATCGTATGTAAGCTGATTCGGAACCACAAATGAGAGCGGACTCCGTGCACTTTCGAGGACCCGTCGACCGTCGTCGGCTGCGCGCAAATGGGGTGGCCGGCCCTGACCGATGTCCCGAAGGCGCTGGATGACGCCGATTTTGAGGGCGAGTCCATCGTGGCCGTCGGGACGCAGGTTGGTGCCGACGCCGCTGTGACGCGGACCCCAGAGGATTTTCGAGACGGGCCGCTGATGCCCTACTTGCCCGAAGAAGTGCTTAACGCGCTGGGATGAGAGCTGGGAGGTCATGGGGCGGACGGGTTCCCGAACGCGACGGTGAACATTGCCCGGTTCTCGGGAAT
>NZ_JBDGQQ010000046.1:11486-15883 GCF_042218895.1 Salinibacter sp.
ATGGGGCGGACGGGTTCCCGAACGCGACGGTGAACATTGCCCGGTTCTCGGGAATGCCTGAAAGGGCGACGGGATGTTTTCAGGTCGGCCTCATCTCTTTTTAAGCGTCCGTACCCAGCGCCGACACGTTGCTCCTGCTCCGGTGCCTGTCGTTTCTCGTTCGTCCCCTTACAGCGACGGTATGCACTGAGATGCCACCTCCCGACTCCGACCGAGGGTGGTCCTGCACCCGCGGGAACAGACCTATCGGCGGCATCGCTTCCGGACTGCGGCCAAGGCGGCGGTCGCTGTAACACTGCCGGGAGCACGTTCGCTTATCAGTACGGCACACTCACGAATTCAGATTGACCGGATTACCAGAGAACCATCACCGCGATGGTCGGCCCCCTCGGAATTCTGCTCTGCTTTCTGTTCCGTCGGTGGGAACGACAAGTCGAGCGAATTGTGAACTCCGGCTATACGTCGTGGACGTGCTCAACGCATGCGTTCCGCCTTTGGGCTAACCTGACGAGAGAAAAGCGGGGGGCAACCGGAATGGCGCTCCGATCGTTAGGGCCTGCCGGGCCCCGACACCGGGCTCCGTCGTCGGACAACGCCCCGTGTTTCTGTGAGCCTGAGAGGCGAATTGGTATCCCTGACCCCTTGCCGTTTCCGCTAAAAGTCCGCATCCCGTACAAATGGATTCCGTAATCGGCGTCACCGAAAAAGAAGGCAGCTACCAGGACGCACTCCGGAAAATTGGACAGCAGGACGAGGACGGACAGACCATTGGGATCGTGTACGTAACCAGTGGGGTCCTCAGCTTCTTTCCCACATTCTTCCGGGCCCTCGGGCTGCTCTTCGTGCTCTCGCTGTACTCCCTGCATCAGCCCCTGAGCTTTCTGCCGCAGGGCGTGCACTGGACGGTCGACGCTCTTGCCGGCCTGGAGGTGGTCTCGCTGGGCACGTGGCTTACTGCCGTCATTCTGTACCTGCTGTACTTCGGGTTCTCCCTGGTGAAGAACAACCTCTACACCGGGCAGCCCGGGGCGGAGATTCACTTCATGAAGCACGAGAAGATCGTCAAGACCCTCAAGCCGGGAGAGTGGAGCTTCGTGCTCGATCCGCGAGTGAGCCCCCACGCGGTGGTGTCGACGAAGCTGATGGTGCTGGAGATGCCGGAGATCGCAGGCAATACGAGCGAGAACATCACACAGAAATACCGGGGGGCACTTCGCATGCGGGTCCGCGACACGTACCGCCTCCTCGAACGAGGCGGCTTCCAAAAGTTTCTCCGCCAGCTCCGGGAGGTGTACGAGAGCATCATCAAGGACTCGGTGCTGGGCATCAGCGCCCGCCAGTTCAACCAGTTCATGGTGGAGCCGGTGGAGGTGCCGGAGATTGAGGAGGAAAGTGTCACCGAGCGCCTCGACAGCCTCGAGTCGAGCAACCTTTCGGTGGAGTATCTCACCGGAGCGTCTCAGATCGAGGAAATTGACATTTCTCAGTTCGACCTCCGAGAGTCGGAAGACCCGGACCGGCGGCAGATCCTCGACCGGCTTCAGCGGCTCGGGTCGGAGTACGGCATCGAAATCATCGACCACATTCCGGTGGGCAACCTCACGAGCGGGGACTACCTGCGCACGCTCGCACTGCCGCTCGTCTCGTCGATCACGCGGCTCCGGCAGGCCACCGAGACGCTCCGAGAAATCACCGAGGAAGAGATCGACGAAGAAATTCAGGCGAAGGTGGCCGAGCTCAAGCTCGCCGTTCGGGAGACCGATCAGGTGCTCCGCGAGATCAAGTCCATGCGGCAGACGCTGAACGATTCGGACAACAAGGAGGCCATCATGGAGGCGCGTGAGGCCGCGATCGAGAACGCGGCCCAGGAAGAAATTGCCCCCGCCATCTCCCTCATCGAGTCCCTGCAGGCCCAAATTCGGGCCAAGGAGATGAGCACGATTGGGGCCATCGAGCGGTTCAACTCCGAATGGGAGGAGATCCTCGGGGAGCTGGAAGACAAGCTTGCGGAGTACGTGCCCCAGGTGGAGTCCGTCGTTGTCAGCAGTGTCAACGAGGACATCATCCCGGGAGCGGACGTCGTCCAGAGAGTGTTGGAAGACACGGGGACCCTCCAGCAGCTGGAGAATTTGGTGGAGGACGCCGGGGCTTCCTACACAGAAGACGAAATTGAGGAGATCATCCAGGAAATGGAGTCGAAGGCCGAACGAGTGAACGTCGATCAGATCATGGAGGATCTCCAGCACACCCTCGGGGAGGTCTCCTCCGAATCGGAGATCTCGACCGAGCGCTTCTCGCTCGAAAACGTGGAGGCTCGATTGGACAAAATTTCTGAGGAGGTCGAGTCCTCCCTTCAGGACGGATGACGCGTTCAGAGATCGCTCTTCGCTTCTTGTCGGTCAGATCGGAGGTACGGACTTATGGAAAGCGTAAAGCAGGCAGCAAGCGGCATCGCAGAGGACGTCAGCGAAAAAGCATCGGATGAGCTTCAGGCTTCGATCGAGGAGGGGCGCAAGAAGGTACAAGGGGAGATTGAGGACAAGCTGGGGTCGATGGTTGGGATGGTCACCGACTCGGCCCAGGAGACCCTGAAGGAGCAGTTTCGGGGGATTGACGAGGAGGAGGTACTAAAGTTTGTCCCCGACAAGCGACGGTTTGCCGGGATCGGCCCTCTGCTCATGGGGCTTTTTCTCCTGGTTCTTCTGCCGTCGGTCCTGAATTTTATCGCCTATCTGTTCTTCCTCGGAGGGGGGATCGCGTTCACGGGCCGGTACCTGCTCAACGCCAAGGTGGACGTGCCGGAGGGCTACGAGGGGGTGCTCTGCCGCTTCGGGGCGCCCTACGAGAACAAGGAAACCCGCAACGGGCGCAACTGGCTGTTCCGGTTCTCCGATTACATTCCCTACCTGGTGTCGAAACGGGACCAGGTGGTGGACATGCACAACGCAAACTTTACCGCCGACTACGCGAGCATCGGCATTTCCAGCCAGATTGTCTTTCAGGTGGTCGACTCGAAGAAGTTTATCGAGAATACCACGCCGGCGGGCATCATGAAGAGCCTGAACCTCTACGCCTCCTACATTGCGCTTCGGATCATCACGTCCGTCGAGGATGCTCGCGTGAAGTTCAGCGGACGAGACTCCCTCGACAACATCGTGGCGGCGTTGAACAACCACCTGTCGGACGACTTCGGCATCGAGGTAACGAACGTAAGCATGCCCTCGGCCGACAATCAGATCCTGGAGGACCTGGAGGAAATCCGTACGCTGCTCAAGGAGATCGACGCGATGAAGGAGAAGCGGCAGGTCCGGCTCGAATCGGCAATCAAGGCGGTCGAGTCCGAACTCCGTACGAAGCGCAAGCAGGCCCGTCGCCTTACGCCGGAGCTCCAGCAGGCGAAGATCTCGCTGGACACGGACATCACGGAGCTCGTCAATGAGAAGCGGCAGGAGGTGCTCATCGATGCGCGGCGCAGGCTCGAGGAGAGCGCGTCGGAGCTGGACCGGGATCTCGCTAACTTCCGGGCCCGGCTCAAGAAGGCCATCTCCCTGCAGAGCTCGCTGGAGGCGCTCAAGCGCAACTTCGAGCTGCGGAAGGCGGAGCTCAAGCGTCGGGCCTTCAACCTCATTGGGCCGGAGCAGGTGACGGTGCTTGGGGTATCGGGCATCGGCACCGGCGTGGGCCTGGGAATGAGCAAGGATGTCGTCAAGAAAATTCTAAGCGACGGATCAGACCAGCTCGTCGGACAGGGCCAGTAGGAAGGGCAGGACACCACGGCGTAACTCCCCGCATCGGGCCAACGAACGAAGGCCTGCATCCGCAGGGAAGGGCGGCACCGTGCCGGAGAAAGGGACCCGGAGGCCCCGCACCCCTAATTTTAGGCTTTCCCCGTTCAACCTTGTCAAGACCCTGGAAGCGCTTCCCTTCACGGGTTCGTCATCGAAACGCGTACGCTCTGACTTGACAATCCTCGGGGCGCCCGCTATCGTAGACACCGTCATGATCCGCCGCCTCCTCCACATCGCCCTGACGCTCCGACCCCGGGCCCGACGTGTGCGACGACTGCACGTTTCCCAGGTTGGAACCGGCGTCCCGGGCGTCAGATGATCGACGGCACTGACATTTGACGCAGCATTGCTGCCCTGTTCGCGAAGGCGCTGGTTCTCTTGAGCCAGCGCCATTTTTGTGTGTGTAACCCCACCGTCCAGTTTCATGTCCATCGTTCTTGCCTTCAGTGGAGGCCTCGATACCTCCTTTTGCGTCCCGTACCTCCGGGAGACCTACGACGCCCCGGTGCACACCGTGACGGTCGACACCGGGGGGCTCACCGACGCTGATCGTACGGCCGTGGAGGCCCGAGCGCACGAGCTTGGGGCCGACGCCCACCACCTCGCGGA
>NZ_JBDGQQ010000047.1:0-30440 GCF_042218895.1 Salinibacter sp.
CCATGTAAGTGCCTCACTGCCATCGGGAAAGGTTGCCCCGCACCCAAGCTGCTACGTAAGCCAGGAAAGGACAGGCTCAGATGCTTTCATTAGCTAGATTCAGCAAGATGGATCTACGCCCTACACGGCGAAGCAACTATGGAATAGGCCATAGCTGTGAGAAATTTGCCGTAGGAATGGGGAGACGTGGCCAGTGGCAGGCCATAGGGTGCTCCTCGTGGCGTATTGTCCAATATGGTGATTCCAAAAGAACTCCCTCAGTGCCATTGGTAAACTTGGGGCCCTTCCTCAAGCCACTACAAGAGTGTGTAGCGTTGCGGAATCGAGTCCCGAACATCAAACGCGAATTGGATGCTGTTACCAAGCAGATGACTCTTAACACGCTAAGACGGGCGCGCAACGTGGGGAAGTCTGGCGACGTGGGATCGGAGATTAGGATTCCACGGAGCGGAGTTTGTAGCAACCGCAGAACCCTGAATCTTGATCGAAGGGGTTCAGCCGGAGTAGCCGCAAAGAGCGGTATAAGGCACAATCGGAAGGGAGCACCTAAGTTGGACGAGGAGGATGAGCCTGGAAACCTGGGAAGTTCTGTCAGAGATGTTAAGGTCCCTGAATTGACCAATGTTCAGATAGGACGACGGAGTGACCGTAGTAGCTTCGGAGCTGTGCAAATCACAGACACTAGGCGAAGGGTCACAGCAGGAACCGAACACTTAGTAGGTAAGGTAGCCAAAAAGCCGGACACTGCGAGTGGTTTAGAGCCACGGCAGGAGAGATCGGTTAGGAGCCGAGGAAAGGTAGGGAGTAAACACCCCGAAATTAGAAGCCTGCCCATAGAGGGAAGTGGAAGGCGAGAGAAGGCCGTGGATACGGACGTTGTAGGCGAAAGCGGAACGGAGGGAGAAATCCCCAGAGGTTCCTGTGGAGAGCCGTTGTGCCGTGGAAAACGGCACGCACGGTTCGGAGAGGGGACTGGGGTAACGGCCATGATAGGCACCGCACCCCGGTCCTACTCTACAAGAGGAGATAAGGAAGCGTTGTGAGAAAGCTGCGCCCGTCACTAGGCGAATTGGAAGCTGTTATCAAGCAGATTACTCTTAACACGCCCTTGGCCGGGACTCACAACGAGGGTGCGCCCATCGAAACGTCCGCACGTGGTTGGTGCGGATGTTATGGCTGGGATTCAGGGCCAGCGTGAGCCGGGAATCTTGGTTCAACGGCTCAGATGGGATAGCCTCACGAAAGAACAGAGGTACAAGGCAGATAGTGGAAGGCACAACCTAACTCGGATGAAGATGAATGAGCCTGCAAACTTGGGAAGCGTCCTGCAAGATGGTAAGGCCCCCAGATCGGCCAATGCTTGCAGGACGTGGCGGAGTCCATATAGTAGCCTTGATGCAACTTGAAACAGTTGATATTGGCGAAGATGGATAGCGGAAACTCAAAGCAAAGTACAAAGGCAACCGAAAACGCGACCGCTGCGAGTGGTTGGCAGCCACGGCAGGAGGGACCGGATAGGTATCCGGGAAGTGGTAGGGGAGTTACTAGCACCCCGAAATTAGAAGCCTGTCCACTGAGGGAGGCGGCCAAGGAAGGAGCGTCTGAATGGACGTGATAGGTTGCACTGGAAACGTGAGGCCGATGCGCCTTCAAAGAGTTTCCGTAGAGAGCCGAGGTACCGGGAAATCCGGTACGCCCGGTTCGGGAAGAGGGATGGGCGAAACGGCCTTGAACGAGAAAAAAAGGAAAGTTGAACGTAACTTACACGCACTCCCACCCTACTTTCACATATACGCCGGTCCCTCTGGCGCTTCCGTTTATATCCAGCATGAACCCATGAATCGGAAGGTTCTTCTTTTGGGTGCGCTTCTGATCGCTGGGTCCTGTCTATTTCCTCCGCATCGGGTGGAAGTATCCGTCAAGCCAAGTGTCTGTGGCCAGACCGGCATTGATCCGCGAGGTATTCTTATCACCGATTCGTTGGTGGATACGCTGGGTGTGGTCTCCCGATACGGCCCTCTCAGTTACAGTCCTTCAAGCTTAGCGCCGGGAGTAGAGGTGCGGTCCACCCAGGTCTCCCTTGAACTGGCTCCACTACTGCTTGTCATCGCGGTCCTCACCCTGGTGGTAGCAATTCTGCTGCGACCGGGCGGGCCGGACCTGCGTGACAGGTTGCAGTCCTCATCGCTCGGGCCTCCGTTTGTCGTCGGGTGCGCGCTCGGGGGACTCGGTTTGCTTCCTACCTTGGTTCTACTCTGGGGTGTTTTTCCGGTCCCAGCCGCTTGGACTGGTGCGCTTGGCTTCGCACTTGGAGCGCTTGTCTGTCTGTTTATAGGTGAAGGGGTGGCCCTGGCCCTCCTGGCCTTCTGGGGCCATAGAGCCCATCTAAGCTGGAAGCGCCTTCTCCTCGGCGCTCTGGGCCAGCTCGTGGGAGCAGCCGGCGGAATCGGGGCTCTCGTCGCTTTGCTTTGGTTTTTGGGATTTCCTTGACTCCTGGGTTCCCATGACTTTGGTTCCTATAGGGTTCCCATGGGGGCTGAACGGCCTTGATGAAAGAGGGAGTCCACCACGCATCGCAGTCCCTCGATCACGGACCGCACCTAGCACACCTTGACCCTCCTGAGCCATCCGGGCCCCTGATTCTGCCATGCGGGTTGAGCTTGCCTTCTCATTTAAGTGTGAGGTCCACACACGTTCGTCGACAGAAAAATATGTTTCTCAGGCGTTTGTATAGTTGGAGACCGGTGGGGAGATTTTACGCTTTCCAGAAGAGGAATGGGGGGATCAGCGTCGTGGAGGAGCAGAGAAACCGCCCATTCCACCCGAATTTCAGTGGCGAATTTTTAGGACCGATAAGACGATCGTATCACTCCTCAAATATGACCCCTGGGGACGAGCTTATCGGTGGTTCTGACGGGGGAGTTCACGTTTCCAAACGGGACAGTAACGGGCTTATGCTGCATTTTCCCGAAAACGAGGTCTCCGGTGAACGATAAAGAATGCTACCCTGTTACCCCTCTGAGTTCTCAAAACATTAACAGCGCTGACCAAACTACAGCCATGCCCCACATCGACCTTCCAGACGGCGTTCCCGGCATCGTCGCCCCGATGCAAAAGTACCCCGAGACAGCCGAACACCTGTCCGGACTCGCCCAGGCGCTCCTTCGCGGTCCCTCGTCCCTGACGCCCGGCGAACGGGAGCTAATTGCCGCTTACACCTCGGCTCAAAACGAGTGTGAGTTCTGCACTGGCTCCCACAGTGCCACCGCCCAGCATCTCCTCGGAGAAAGCTCCGAGGTGGTGGGCCAGGTCATCGAGGACGGAATCGAGTAGGCCGACCTCAGCGAGAAGATGAAGGCTCTTCTCTGCATTGCTGACAAGGTGCAGCGGGACGCCCGGTCTGTTTCCGAGGAAGACGTCCGGCGGACCCGAAGGCATGGGGCGGATGACAAGGTCATCCACGATACGGTTCTTACCGCCGCGGCCTTCTGTATGTACAATCGCTACGTGGACGGGCTCGACACGCCAACGCCCGACGACAAAAGGACCTACGACGAACACGGAAAGGATTTGGCTGCCAACGGGTACACCTCCGTCGTCGAATAATCGCCATATAGTACCTTCTCGGTGCGTCGTCAAGGAGACGAGCCCTTCTCGTTCGCCCGTCTCCAGGGGTAATTCGCCCCCAACGCGTATCGGCGCACTCCTTCAAGAGGCTCTCAGGAACCGACCGGTTTTTGATACCTCCCGAAACCGACCTCTCTCCCATCTTCCGGAGAGGCCGCCCGCTCACATGCCTCTTTTTGCCCCCAAGACCATGCGGCATTGGGGCCCTTTTCTTCTCCCGAGAGGCACACTGCTTCGAGTCGCCCTCGCTGCCGTCTACTGAACAAGCCACAGGGCGTCCATAGGACAATTTGGCGCGGGCACCTACCGCTGAAGCATCGACAGGAACGTCTCGGGACGATGCGGGGTGAGGGGCCCTTCCGCAAAGTCCTGCTCGTTTCGGGTCAGAATCGCCTCTGCTCCGGCCTCATTTCCGGCTTCGGCGAGATAGATGTCTTCGAAGTCCGCCTCCGCCCCAGCTTCGAGGGCCCGGCGCAGGGCCGCCCGGTTCATGTACGCAAGCTCGCAGGTGGTCTCTACCGCCCAGAAAAGAGGCCGGGGGTCGACGTCGTGGTGGGTTGTCGCCACGTACCAGCACGTGGCAAAAGAAATCGGCGCCACGAGACCGCCGATCCGCCCGCGGTCTGCGTGTGAGAGGAGGCGAAGGGCCTCCTCGTGATAGGAGCGCTCGGGGACAGCCCCGTCGATGATCACGTTGGTATCGAAAAGCACTCGCATCGGACAAGACCTACAAGGAAAAGACCTGCAACGAGGGGGGAACTGCGAGGGGTTCAGGCGGGGAAGACAAGCGGCAGGGATTACATACCGCCTCCGGCCTCCTACCGCTTCTGGCCACTTACGCGTGCTTTTTAGCGGCGGCTTCGACCCAGCGCCGGGTGTCCTCGTCCATGTCAACAGACGGGGCCGGCTTTCCGAGCCTCTCTTTGAGCTTGCGAACGCGGGGAGAGAGCGAGTGGGCACTCTCCTCGGCCGGGCGCTTCTCAGCGGGACCGTCCTCCCCGATGTCTTGGTCAGAACTGCCCGCGGAGGAAGGCCCGCCGGAGGTATCGCGAAGAAGGAGCCGGAAGTAGTCCTCAACAATCTTTGAAACGGAGGTTCCCCGCTCTTCGGCCAGCCGCTTGGCGCGCTCTTTTACGCCCTCGTCGAGGCGCAGGGTCAGTTTCGACTTCATTAGTCCGATGGAGTCGGTTCAACAGGAATAAGGCAGCAGGTATACGTCAGAAAGAAACTGCTACGACGTACACTTAGAAGAAAACTAGAACGTTCCCTCCGAACAATCCCTTCAGGGAATTCCTCCCGATGAAGAGACAACCGTGAGGATGAGATGAGGGCCGCGGTGGGAATCCTACTACAGGATCCCCACGCGGTGGGGGCATGCCTCCTTCTGGGGGCTTGCCTCTGCTGTCAATCGCGGCGTCTCAGGCTCGCTGTCTCAGGTCATCGCTTCCTCGCTCATCGCCTCCTCGAAGGCCTCTTTCACATCGGTTCGCCTCGGCTCGTAATACCGCTGGGTGGTCTCCGGCGCCTCATGCCCGAGAAACTGCTGGAGGAGCTCTTCTCGCATCCCCTCGTCGGCGAGCCGCTGGGCGACGGTGTGCCGCAAGAGATGCGGATGGGCCCGCTTCTGAATGCCCGCCTCCTCGGCAACCGATTTTACGATTTGCTGGACGCGCCGCTTCGAGTAGCATCCGCCCTGCCGGGACCGGAAGAGCCACCCGGTCTCCCGCTCTCCGACGTGGAGGCGAAGCTCGTTGGCCATCGGCGAAAGAATCGGGACGTCCCGTGGCTTGTCGCCTTTCGTTTCGCGAAGGCGGATCTCCAGGTCCCGAAACGAGATGTCCTCGACCCGAATCTTGACGAATGCGCTCACCCGGCCCCGGTCTCCAGAAGGACTCGCATCATCAGGCCGGTGCGGCCGTCCCGGTCGTAGGCGGCGTTTAGGAACGCCTCCTGTTCCTCCGAGGAAAGCCGCTCGGGCGAGCCACTGCCGGATCGATCCGGTGGGGAGAGGGCTACTTCCCTCCTGGCTTCCTTGATGAGGTGGGCCGACTGGTCGTAGGAGTAGTTCCCCTCGCGGAGGATTTTGGCCACCTTGCGGATGTCTTCCTGGCGGTCGTGGTCTGAACCGTTTTGGTCGGGCATTTTGGGCCGGAGGAGTTGCGCGGGCGAGTTTCGCAGTTTTTCTTAGTACGAAACGTTACCCGATATAGCCCCAAAATCAATCTCTGCGGCCCGATTTGGTCCCTCTCGGGCCCGTGAGTTTCGCTCTAGGGGCAGAAGGCACGGGCCCGACGGAAGACACGGCAGGCAGAATCGAGCAATTCTACGTGTTCACAGAAGAGCGCGTGAAGAGAATCGCTTCGCCGAAAATCGACCCGGCGAAAATCAACTCGACGTGCATGAGCGCGGACATGAAGATTCTTGGCGTGGAGGAAGGAGTGATCACGATCCTCAACGAGGCACCTTCAAAAATGGGATACCGCGTGCGGAGCATCTCTAAAGATACCATGGCTGTGGTCGAAGGCGGACTGGAAAGCGTGACTGGGAGCGACCCGGAGGAGCCCCAAAGGTCCTGGTCAGGAGCGAGGCCAAGCCTTGGGAGGCTCTCGGCTGCGAGAAGATGGAGGAGATGTGAGGGAGGTCGGGGCTGTGAGCAGACTCAGATGCGGGAAGCCGCAAATACAAAGAACGCTGATCAGGGGTTGATCTGTCGAACCAGCACTGAACTGCTGCTGAGGGAGATCTGCTTCCCGCAACTTCCGTTTCGGAGTCTCTTCAGAGTTTGCAAGCCCGGTGTGCAAGTTTATAGTCCTCGATCAGCTCGCTGACGTCCGAGACGATCGAATCGAACACGCCCCGGCGCTTCCCCTTCACTTTCGACAGTGGTGAGGCAAATCAACGAACCACCGTAAGACGTTGGGTGCGCGTCTGGTCGCCCGCCCGGAGCCGCAGGAAGTACGTCCCGCTCGGCAGCCCGCCTACATCAATCCGGGCGGTCTGCCGCTCCCCGGTCTGCGGGGTGCCCTCATAGACGGCCCGGACCCGTTGGCCGAGGCTGTTATAGAGCCGAATGGTTGTCTCTGCCCGCTCTTTGACCGCGAAGGAGACCGTTGCCGTGCCGGATGCAGGGTTCGGCGCCGGAGCCTTGAGGCTCACCGCTTCCTGCATCCGGATATCCACACTCACCGGATCGGTGAGGCTGGAGCTTCCGTCCAGGTCGACCTGCTTCAGCCGAAACTGGTGGGTGCCGACCGGCAGGCCCGTCGCGACGTACTCGTAGGACTTGTCCTCCGTCGTGGTGCCGCCGGAGGCCTTCGACTCGACGTAGCCGACCTGCACCCAGCTATCCTCCTTCTGCCCCGCCCCGGTCGCGTCTTCGACGCGGCGCTGGACCTCGAAGCCGGCGCTGCCCTGCTCGGAGGCGGTCTGCCAGGTGAGGCGCACGGCCCTCCTGCCCGACCGGGCCGCCTCGAAGAAGGCCAGCTCGACGGGAAGTTGGCTGGAGACGCCGCTAAACTCGGAGGTGTTGCCGGCATCGCCGGTTGCGGTCGCCACCAGTTTGTTGCTGGCCGAGACCGAGGTGTCGGGGGTGAACGTGATCGTCTTCGAGGGGCCGCCGTTGTGGTCGGAGGCCGTGTAGGTGTCGGTGTGAAGGTAGGCCTCTCCCTCCCTGTCTCCGGCAGTTGTGTCGGCGCGGTAGAAGTCGACCATGAGAGGGTAGGTGGAAGCGCCTGAGGAGGAGAGGCCCGGCTCGCTGTCGACGCGGTAGGTGACGGTAACTTCGCCGGCGCCCGCGTCGTAGCTGCTGCTTTCGATGACCGGGAAGTTCTGGAGGCGGTTCGGGCCATTGTCATCGTCGGCACTGTCGGCGGGGGTGTCGTCGTTGGCCGTGCGGCCGTTCCCCAGCTCTGCACCCCCGAGGTCGATCCCGAGGCCGCCGTTGTCGAAGATGCGGTTGCCGCGAATGGTGATGACAATCGAGAACTCGAGGAGGAGGACGCCACTGCGGTTGTTGAAGGCGATCACGTTGGCCTCGCCGGGGCTGGTGCCGCCGATGCTCACTTGTGCGCCACCGCCTATCTTGACACCGTTTTTGCCATTGCCCAGATCCTTGCCGCCGGGATTCGTGCCGATGAAGTTGCCCTGCACGATGTGGTTGTCTCCAAAGAGGATCAGTCCATCGCCGCCGTTGCTCCCGATGATGTTGCCGTCGTCTGGTTCGGTACCGCCGATCGTACTCGAACCTTCGTTGACCCGAATCCCATCGCGGCCGTTGCCGGCCGGAGTGGTACCGTCGGCCCGGACGCCGACATGGCACCCGACGATGGTCTGGCCCGCCGCGCTGTCCCCCACGAGGAGGCCGAACCGCCCGAAGTTGACGACCGCTAAGCCACGCACGGTATTCCCGTCGGCACGGAGCTCGATTCCGTCCGTGTCTCCGACGTTGGTCCCGTCGATCTCGACGACCGGCTTCGGGCCGCCGGCGCCAGCGCCGCTGTTGTAACCTGGCTCGGAGGTGCCGTCGATCACGACCGGATCGGTGACCACAGGCAGCGCGCTGTCGGGCCGGATGACGTGTGGGCTCGATGGGGAGGCGCTGCCCGAGATATCGAACGCGATGGTATCGGGCGGCGTGCCGGAGTCGTCGTTGGCGCTTCTGATCGCCGCGCGGAGCGAGCCGGCGCCACTGCCGCCAGCGTTGGTAACCGTGTAGGTGGTCTGCGCCTGCGCGGCGGGCACCACTCCACCGGAGATTATCCCTCCAGCGGCAAGGAGAAGCAAAGCGGTAAGAAGAAGGGCGAGCGGAAGACGGGAAGAGATTGGAGCGCGGGCTGCGTTCATGGCGGAGAAAGATGGTCGTGTGTCGACGATCGCGTGTCGAAAATGGTGCGCGCTAGCGAAAATGGTGCGCGCCGGCCAGAGAAGCGCCGAGCGGAGCGTTGAGAAGTTGTCGCCTCGGGGAACCTGGCCGCCGTGTCGGCGTCGCGTCGGCCGGGCGTGCCGACCGATGACGTACCGACCGGGGACGTGCCGGGGAGGCAGCCTGGACCAGCAGCCTGGACCGGCCGCCTGGATTGAGGCTACCGGGCCCCATGTCTTCCTCCATGTCTTGCCGTGCCTCTGTCTGCATGGCCTCTCCGGCCGCCTTCGGATGGGGGACGCCCTCCGATTGCTCCGGCTGTCCCCAGACGACAACCGTGCCGGCGAGGCGGTCCCCAAGCCGCTGTCTCCGGGAGGACATCGCTATCGATACCGCTCCGGCGATGTAGAAGGCCGGGAGAAAGTCGGCAACCAGCCCCAGGCGTCGCAAGGCCGAGGCCCCGACCGTGCACGGCGCCCCGTCAGCCTGTACCACCTTGATCCCGACGATCCACTTGCCGGGGGTTTGTCCGTCCCAGAGCCCTTCCAGGAAGAAAGGGATCATGACGAAGACCCCCAGCCCAAGCGCGAGGAACGGGAGCAGGGCACTCAGGAAGTCGTCAAGTCCACTTCCGGGCTCCGGAGGGCTTACAGGTGGGAGGAAGGCACCCCGCAGGATGGCAAGCAACCCAATCAAGAAGTAAAGCGAGATCCAGGAGAAGAGTATGTCGAGGATTTCGGCACCGATGCGGCGCCCGACAACGTCCGTGTCGCTTGCTGTCGGTACGCGGGGGTATCCTTCCACGGCAGGTCACCTGCGGCTGCGTGACGTGCGGTCCAGAACGGTGCTCAAGACAAAACGATACTCAAGACAGGCCGCGGCGAACAGCGGGCCCGCCGCGGAAGACCATCCCTGCGGAGACTGTCCCTGCAGAGGCTATCTCTACAGGAGACTCTACAGGAGGAGGCTGTAGACCAGCGTCCAGATCCCGAGCCCGATGCCGACCAGCCCGAGAGTGACCTGGTACGGGGACAGCGCCTGCACCGTCTGGTCGATCTTCTCCTTCGCCTCCGCCCCGTAGTCGAAGGACTTCAAAACCCCGACCCCCAGCAGCAGGCCCAGCGCCAGCAGGACCGCGCCGTTGGCCGTCATGGTCCACCACACCAGCGGGGCCCCGGCCATCGAGCCGAGATTGAGAAGCTGGCTGACCAGGGTAAACCCGCCCCAAAGCGCGGAGATGGCCCCGATCCAGCCCTGATACGGAGCCAACTGGTCGATCACCTCCTGCGCGTCGGGCCGGCGGGAGACGATGAAGCTCGATCCGCCGAGCGTGCCGAGAACTACGACCCAGATGCCAGTGAAAAGACCCATCGGTTCGTCGCGTTGGTTGTGAAACAGTGTGGTCAAACAGTGTAGTCAGGTGGGGTAGCGAAGCCGTCGAGCAGGGCAGCGAAAGGAATTCCTATCGGCGTTCCCGTCGTTTTCCTCTGGCGTTCCTGCCGTTTTCCTCTGTTGAAGGCGTTTCTCCTGCTTGGAGGCTTTTCCCCGCTGAAGGCTTTTCCCCGCCGAAGGCCTTTCCCCGCCTTTTCCCTGCCGAAGGCATTTCTGTAGCTGACCTCCGTTGTAAGACGCGAGAAAACTTGCCGGACCGACTCATCTGAACCTAAACGTCCTCGTAACGTGCTTGCAGGAGGGAAGAGACACGCCCGGCATCTCGGTGAGAGAGCCTGTCGGTGAGGAAGCCCTGGTCGGCGGGGGAGCCCCGGTCCATCCGTGTCGCGCTGGGGTCGCCATCGCTCGTAGTTGCGCCTGCGGAGCCGAGCCGCCAGCCGTCGTTGGCTATTTTCGGTCTTGAAAACGCGATCTCGGTCTCAAGAACGCGATCTCTTCGAAGTGTCTCTCCCTTCCGGACGTAGGTCCTGCGTGTTTTCAGTTGCGTCGGGCAAGTTGACTGGACAGGTGCTTGAAGCCCAGCCGAGCCGGTGGGCTTCCCAAAGCTGCAAGCCGAAAGCGACAAAACCCCGGCCCTCACCGCCGAGGAGGCCCGCGAGCTGCTCGATTCGATTATAGCTGACAGGCAGGGTTTCCCTCAACTGCATGACCGGGCCATTCTCCTCGTGGTAGTGGCGAGGGGCGGAGAGGCGCTGCCTCGAGACGGACAAGCCCTTTATCTGGACCCGGCTCGTCTGGAAGTCGATCTTTCTGGCGAGGAAACTGAGGTAGAGGCTGACGGTCCCGGTCGCAAGCAGGCCGACGGCCAGAACGAGCCGATGCAATGAGCCGATGCATGGGGGAGGATCGAATCAGCGGCGCTGCGTAGAGGACTGCGAGGAGGAGGCGATCTGCTTCCGGCAGCGCCGCGCCGCGCGGTTGAGCTTCTTCCGCATGGAGGCGTTCATGCTCTTCTTCTCGTTAATGTAGTCGACCTCACTCTGGGTCACCGCCTCACCGAAGGTCTCCGCCGTACAGTCGCAATACCTTCGGAGCCGCTTCCCGTCGAATCCCTCCTTCCTCTTTTTCCCTTTCGAGATACAGGACTTTCGGAAGGAGGTGACGAGACGCTCGCGTTCCTGCGTCGTCACCGTCGAGGGAGATTCGTCCGGGGAGGAGGATTCGCCCGTAGAGGGAGGTTCACCCGTGAAGACACCCGACACTGCAGTCGCATACAGCGGTAGGATGAGCACTGCCCCCCAGAACGCGAGCCGTCGACTGCTGGGCGCCTCCTCTTTGTCTCGCACGAGACGAAAGGCCCCGTAGACGAGAAGGCCCGGAATCAGGCAGGCAATGACCTGGCCCACCGACTCTCCTAGTAGCGTGAAGAAATCGGCTCCCTTCTCCGCAAGGGCAATCCGAATGGCCAAGCCAGCCCCCCAGAGGAAAAAGACCCCAAACCAGAAGCGTTTCGAACTCATCGTTTGACAGTGCTTGGTTTCGCTTCCATCGACCAGTCCTTCACCGATCGCTCGCATGTGCGTCCGCACATGTAACGGTGCTTTTCGATAATGGCCCCAGGGAGAATCCCGGAAGCCCAATTGAGAGGAGCCTGACCGAGACCCTTTTGGCGAATGGCCCTCTCATAAACACCGCGTCAAAGACCCCCCAGGTGACTCACCCGAACTCTCACGTTTTCGTAACGCGCAGTGCCACTATGCAGGACCTGGCTCACGGTGTTTGGATGCCGGGAGCCGGAGCCGGCTCCAAATGGCGTGATCGCCATCCCCGAGAACGTCGGACCCACTATCGATCGTCGGCTTCTGCACAAGACGTGGTGTGCAAGGCTGGTGCGCGAGACTGGGGTCGAGTCGGAAGCGGTGCAGGCTCGGAGGGATGGACTTCCCCCGAAAGTGTAAAGCGCACGGTTGCAGGCATTCGCGCCGCGACGGGTCATCGAGGTCCATAAGGCTATGAGTGGTCTCGTGAATGGTCCTTTTTTTACGGTTCCGCGCCACCTGGGCCGACTGCACGGGACACCCGACTGCACGGGACACCCAACTGTGCAGAGCACATAGGGCTTCAGAATCTATCAGGCAGAGTCCCGGAGACCCTCAGGTTCCCAGGAGGTTCTCAAGAACCTCGGGCAACCTAGCCTCCTGCCACTCGGGTCTGATCACCTGCTGGCCGGTCCCTCTTCAGGATCGGTTTCTGTCCCGCGTGCTTAGCGGTATTGAGAACCTGATGGACCGGGTTCAACGGCGCATCGGCAAAAGCCCATCCGACAAATGGGTACGTTGAAGGCCTCTACGGGGACTTCTGGCCCCTCAACCTGACGATCTCCCCGTTTGGCCGAATTACATGCCAGCGCCACCGTTTCACAATCTTTGTCGTTCGCCGTTCATCGAGGAGGTATCTGGACTCGCGTTCGACCTGTTTGGCTTTGATCAGCACCCGTTCCCCGAGCGTGATCGTCGCTTTTCCACTGTTACCCGCCCCAAAACTCAGAATGGACCGCCGCGAGAGGCGCGCTCCCGCCATCAACGGGTTGTCCAACGCGCCAAAGGTCGCGAGATAGCATGTGGTGGTGCCTCCTCCTGCCGCCGTGTCTACAAAGTACACGACAGCTCGGTACTGGTCGGTCACCTCCAGCGTACAGCCCGGCCGCGTTACGCCGAATTCGGTCCCAAAAATGGCCCGTGCGCGATCAAGCCTCAGGTAGACATTCGACTCCACGCCTGGGATGCCAGGTTTGCGCAGGGGCTCCTCTTGGGACATCACTCCCTGTTGGTATCCCGCCGCGGAGACGTCATCGTCTCTCACGAACTGAACCCGAATTGTGTCACCGCCGCAAGGCGGAAACTTTTCGAACACCATCTCGAACCGGGATCGCACCCTCTTCTCCAGGGACTGGACGTACTTGACGTCCTTATTCTCCGTTGCCGAGAGGGAGACCGCTCGGTCCTCGGGCTCGTACCAAGAGCGGTCCTCGAAGTAGGCCTGCAGGGCCGAGTCCCGGAAGACGTAGCCGCGGGCTGCGAAGATCGCGTTGCGCACGAGCCGGAGCCGCCCGGGGCCGAGCCGCCGGAGATAAGCGGAGGTCGCGTCATTCAACTGGAGGTCGACGCTTGCCTCCACAATCCGCTCTCGGAGAAAAGTCTCAAGGGACGGGTCCAGGCGGCCGTCGAACGTGTCCTCCTGAGCGGGGCACCGGACCGGGAACAGCAGCGCGAGCACAAAGAGCGTGAGACCCATAGCCCAGGTCAGGCTTACAGCCTTGACGAGCGGCCGCATGGCACGATCCGTCGACATCTGTTCTCGAACACGACTTCCAAGCAAAAAACTGTGGTAAAGGTGCAGTGGAGTGATCCTGTGGCGCGGGGCCTCACTGAAGCGGTCAACTCGCCTATGATCTGACACGCCCGTAACGTGTCACGTGGGACCTGGACCGCCCAGATACAGTGTGTGAGTGGAGAGTAGTGCCGGAGAGTTAGAGTCAGTTGTCTGTGCAGTTGGCATACTCGAGGGCCGTCATCCACGCCTTCTCTGCGTCGAAGTCCGTCGGCGGCTCGTAGGCGACATCTCCGCCTTTCATCTTCTCCGTCATGGCGCCCATGCCGTGGGCCACCATGTACGCCGGTTGGTAGGTTGGGGGCCCAATCGCCTGAAGGCGCTCGCAGACCGGAGCGCGGGCCTCCGCGTTCTTCAGTAACGTTTTCATCTCCGCAAGCACCGTCTTGCGCGTCGATTCGGGCAAGGCCTTGAAGGCAGTCCCCATCTTCGCCTGGAAAGCGCCGTGGGCCGTCTTGTCCTCGACCCGCTCAGCGTCGTAGCGCTGCAGGGTGAGTCCGACCATCTGGAGTCGAGCCGCCTGCTGGTACTTCCCGGAGCGGGTGCAGGCAAGGATGTTTCCAATCAGGTCCCCCGCGGAGGTCGAGGCCCGCACTGCTTTCAGGCCAATGCAGGAGGCGGTGTCGCCTGCCCCGTCCGACTCGGTAGCAGTTTCGGAAGCGGTTCCCGACTCTTCAGTCTCAGGCGCACCGTCGGTACGCCGGAGTTCATAGTCTCGGATGTCATGCTCCTGCGTTTTGATCTCTATGGTCATTCCTCCTTTCGCCTCCACGGTGCCTTTCAGCGCGTAGTGAGGGAACTGCTTCCGCGCGTATATGGTGGCCCGGTAACCGTTGGAATCGACTGGGCGCATCTGCACGACGTACGCCTCTAGACGGCCGGCCGGGGTCTCAATTGCCTCCTCGCCGGTGACCTCCACGCGGGTTTTCCCGCCGGAAACCGTCTCCTCGTACCCTGGCTCCAGCGGAAGCGGCGCGACCCCAAAGCGACTACCGATCGGGGCCGCCCTCTGGGACTTATCGTCGGGCTCGTCAAGGCGCTCGAACGTGTCCAGGTCGTGGTAGCGCACGCGGGTCTGCGTCTTGCCCCCCTTCCTCAGGTTCGGGGCCGTGAGGCTGATGCGCCAGGCGGACTGTCCCTGGTAGGTCCCCTTCTCGATGACGTGGGTCGTCCTGTAGCTGAACGGCTCCTCATCTGGCCCAGCAACGGTGATCTTTCGCTTGAGCCGAAGCGGTGTGATTTCCCCCACGGGCATAGCACGGGACTGGTCAGAAGAGGCCTCCGACCCAGATGGCTTTGCGGAAGGGTCCCCTGCATTGGCACCCGCCGGCTTGGACTGCTGGGCATCCATGTCGAGGTACTTTTTGCGAACGGTCTTTCCCTTCCAGATCTTCCACTTGCCGTTCTCTTTCTTGAGGGTCTGAAACATCGTGGTCCGGTTGTCCCTGAACTTGGGTCCGCTCACCTTCCTGGTTATCAGCGTGAACTTCACCCTGGCGGTCTGCTCGGATCGGTTCACCACCTTGATGTTTTCGATCTTGTAGGTCAGGTCGTACCTCCTAAAGATCTTCCTCGAGTAGTTTATCGTCTTGTCCCGGATAGGAGACCTGCTGTGGAATGTGCTTTTGACCAAGGCTAAGTTTTCATTCTGGGTTGCCCTCACGTTTTTTCTGATAACTGACTTCGGGCTTTCCTCTGGAGCCGCCTCGGTGCGGGCCGCCTTCGTCTTCATGTTCTCTGTGCTCACAAGCTCGGCGCTTTTCATCTTTCCGCCCCAGAGCTTCCACTGCCCGCCTTCCTTTTTCAGCGTGTTGACCGACACAACCCTTCGCACCTTGTAGTCCGGTCCATTGATTACCTGCGTCGCCTCTACGGTAACGGTCTCCTCGGACCGGTCGGTCACCTCCAGCTTTCTAATCTTATACGTCAGATCATGCTTCTCGAAGGTCTTTTTCGAGGTCTCAACCACCTTCGTCCGCACTGGAGAGTCGCTGTGGAGGGTGCGCTTCAGCGCCGCCAAGTTCTCATTTTGAGTTGCCTTCACGTGGGCTCGTACGACCGACCGAGGGTCTTCGGACGACTTCTCCTGCGCGAGGACGGAGCTGGCCGCCGTGCCCCCCAGAAGCAAGAGAAAGGACAGGAGACGGGCGGCCCCCGGCAGATGGAAGACGGCTTCCGAAAAGACAGTCTCCGGCGGGGAAGGCTGCCGTGGGAGGCCTGGCAGGCAACTGCTTGATAGGCAATTGAAAACGTGGTACATAGCACAGAGGGGACGACTGTTCGCTGAGAACAAACGACTGCTTGCAGTGAAGAATAGTTACCGGTAGTGGCTCAGGGCGCAGGCACGACCAGGGGCCAGTGTTGAAGTTCAGCGTCATGAAGGCTGGCGTCCCCGCTGGCGAGGCGAGAGCCGGCGCAGGGCCGGCGGGAGGCGGGACCAAAGCAGGCGCTCGATCGCCGCCCGCCGCCGCTGGTATTTAATGCCGAGGTAGATCAACCCGACGCCGAGGGCGGCAAGCGCGAGAGGGAACAGAATGGTGTCGGCGAACACCTCGAAGGCGAGGTGTCCCAGGTACCCGAACGTCCCGAGGGTCCCGAACACCAGGAAAGACCGCCGGTCGAGAAGCACAGCCAGCAGCACCAAGGCGACGTTTGCAAGGGCGAAGAGCAAAAGCCCCGCTTCCGAGTCGTACAACAGGCCGAGGAGACTTCCCCAGAAGGCCAGCAGGCCCAGAAGATACCCCCAGAAGGCATAATCGGCGTCCGTTCGACGGTCGGTGACGTAAGCCGCCATGAGCATGGCCGCCCCGAATGCCACCGATACCCGGAGGTGCGCTGTCCATCCCAGCCCGCCGACCAGCAGTTTCGGAATCGAGAACTCAGCCAGCCACCAGAGCGCCAGGGCGACCGGAGCGGTCAGAAACGGAAACCGCACGTAGCGCAGCGCAACAGCGCCAGCGACGACAGTGGCGATTCCTTCCAGCAGTCCATCTTCTGAGAAGACGTCCAACAGTCCCGGCTGCCCCAGCCATAGGTCAGCTCTCTTGATCCAGGGTTCCATCCAGGGTCGCAGGCAGAAAACGGCCACCGGAACCGTCGTGACGGCCACGACGAAAAGCAAGCCGCCCGCCACGCGGAGGTTTTTCTGGAACCGGAGAATCCATCCGCCGGCGCCGAAGGCCGCGCCATACGCGAGGGCGATGAGGGCTAGGGCTACGGGCCCGAGATCGAAGAGCGAGGCGACGCGAGCGAGGAGCCACGTCATTGCCGCGATGGCGACCAGGCCACCGGCGTAGTACGCAACGGACACGAGGTCAAGCCTGGACGAGGCAGAAGACGCCTGCGCAGGGGGTGCGGAGGATGCTGGCCTCCTGTCCTGCTCTTTCGGGGCTTGCGGCTCCTCTGTAGCCTGCGCACGCCGCTCCTTGAGGGCCGCTCGCAACCGCTCGGCCTTCTGGTCGGAGAGGAGGCCCTTCCGGACCGCCCAGTCGAGGTCGTCCTGCTTGAGTTTCATGGCGCACGTGTCGGTTCGTGACACGTCGCGGGCCTATCGGAGGCGTGGCCCTGAACATGAGAAACCTGCAACGAGGAAAGCCTGCAGTAAGGAGACGCCACCGCTCAGCCGCGCTGACCGGCGCGCCCTGTTTCTCCTATCCCCGACGGGTGCACGTCGGACGGTACAGGACCAACCTGCAGAGGCTATCTCTACAGGAGACTCTACAGGAGGAGGCTGTAGACCAGCGTCCAGATCCCGAGCCCGATGCCGACCAGCCCGAGAGTGACCTGGTACGGGGACAGCGCCTGCACCGTCTGGTCGATCTTCTCCTTCGCCTCCGCCCCGTAGTCGAAGGACTTCAAAACCCCGACCCCCAGCAGCAGGCCCAGCGCCAGCAGGACCGCGCCGTTGGCCGTCATGGTCCACCACACCAGCGGGGCCCCGGCCATCGAGCCGAGATTGAGAAGCTGGCTGACCAGGGTAAACCCGCCCCAAAGCGCGGAGATGGCCCCGATCCAGCCCTGATACGGAGCCAACTGGTCGATCACCTCCTGCGCGTCGGGCCGGCGGGAGACGATGAAGCTCGATCCGCCGAGCGTGCCGAGAACTACGACCCAGATGCCAGTGAAAAGACCCATCGGTTCGTCGCGTTGGTTGTGAAACAGTGTGGTCAAACAGTGTAGTCAGGTGGGGTAGCGAAGCCGTCGAGCAGGGCAGCGAAAGGAATTCCTATCGGCGTTCCCGTCGTTTTCCTCTGGCGTTCCTGCCGTTTTCCTCTGTTGAAGGCGTTTCTCCTGCTTGGAGGCTTTTCCCCGCTGAAGGCTTTTCCCCGCCGAAGGCCTTTCCCCGCCTTTTCCCTGCCGAAGGCATTTCTGTAGCTGACCTCCGTTGTAAGACGCGAGAAAACTTGCCGGACCGACTCATCTGAACCTAAACGTCCTCGTAACGTGCTTGCAGGAGGGAAGAGACACGCCCGGCATCTCGGTGAGAGAGCCTGTCGGTGAGGAAGCCCTGGTCGGCGGGGGAGCCCCGGTCCATCCGTGTCGCGCTGGGGTCGCCATCGCTCGTAGTTGCGCCTGCGCGGCCCGCAACAGAAAACACCCGGCGTCCCACCGGAGACACCGGGCGCTCAGAGACAGGTCGCGGAAAGAAGCGTAGCCGCGAAGGAACGGGAGCATTCGGATTCCTCACCAAGAAATCCGCCCAGTAGACACGCTTGGGCCTGGAAGTCTGATGTCCTGCGCGGCTTCTTCTTTTCTTCTCGTCTCTCTCAGTTAACGCTTCAAGGCGACCCGAAGGCGAAAAGCTTGCAGATAATCTCGGTGATTTCTGAGGCGGGAGGATGATTTTGGAGCAAACCAGCATGCTCCTACCCTCACTTCACCCTCCCCCGGCAATTATGAGCTTGGGATAACTGATAATCGCCATGCGCATGGCGAGGTGCGCCCCCATGCTCTGCCCCGGAGCGAAAGCCAAGCCTGTGGTACCCAGGTGCTTCGCTCGTTTCTTCCTCCTTCCTGTTGACCACTGGATATACCAGCGCGGCCTGCTTAACTCGAGTGCGCCGGGTGCGGTGGTGCGCGCCCCTCGCGGCTGGGGCGACGACGTGGGCGTGGGATCTGGCGGCCACGGTGGCTGCCATCCAGTGGGACCCGGAGGAGGAGGCGTACTGGGGCAGCACCGAGATGCGGAAAGACGGATACGTCGTTGGCTACTGACGTGACACCCGCACGTCCTGCCCGTGGAGCCGAAGCCCTGAACTGCTGCTTTTCTACGGACGGCGAAACGTTGGACGTTCTAACGTTCAACGCTTTCCAGTAGCTATAGCCCCACGGCGTGGCCCAGCTGATACCGACCGATTCGTCTGCCGCCGCCCAGACCATACCCCGGCGACTGGAAGCTGACCTCTACCCAGGGGCTCTCGCTGTTGCTGTAGTGTCGAACGTGGCCGCCTTCTCGGGCTTGCCCCACCTGTCGTAGAGCCTGGCAAGGTCGGTACGTACCACCTGAACCGCCGCTTCTTTCCCGAGGTCTCGGTAAATGTTGAGGCTTCGCTTTAAGAGCGGTTCAGCCTCCTGATACTGCCCGAGTCTAGTGAGAATACGGCCGAGCACTTCGTTAACCCATGCCAGTCGGCTATGATCACCCGGTAGCTTCTCCTGAAAGATCGAACGGGCTTTTCGAAGGGCCGAGCGAGCGTTTTCGAAGCGCTTCCGACCCGCCAGGATCTCTCCCATAAGCGTCAAGTCAACTCCAACGGTCGGGTGCCGAGGCCCCATCGTTCGCTGGTCTATGTCGGTGGCCTGTCGTATCAGGGAATCGGCTTTCACGAGCCTCCCCCAACGCTCAAGCAGCCACGCACGACTGTACAGCGTTGCAGCGATGCTTGGGTGCGGAGCATCATACCGCTCGCGCTCGATACTAAGTGCCATTCGATAGAGCGAGTCTGCCCGATGGTACTTCTCCTGACGGACATACATGTTCGCCAGATTACTCAAACTATGAGCCAAGTTGCTACTATCGGGATCCGTGGCAGACTGCTCTATCTTGAAGGCCGCCCGGTAGAGAGAGTCGGCCCTCTCCACTTGACCCCTCCTTTCCGCGACGATTCCCAGGTTGTTGAGCGGTTCCCACAGCTTCGGGCTCCGCGGCCCGAAAAGTTCTCTGTGACGAGCGAGTGCCGCTTGCCAGAGCGAGTCGGCCTTCCGGTAGCGCCCCTGCTTCTGCCGAAGGTGAGCAATCTCCTCGATCGTGTTGGCAACGTGCTTGTGGGCCGAGCCGTGAATCGAATCTCGAATCGCAAGCGAGCGCCCGAGCAGCCCCGCCGCCTTGCTGTACTTAGCCCGCTCCCGGTAGGCATTGCCCAATAGCTGTAGCATCCGCGCCTGCACGGCCGGCTGGCCCTCAAGCTGGTCGATCCGGCGCTGGCCCCGACGCAGCATGTCGGCGGCAGTCACCGTATCGCCTGCTTCCGCGTCTGGTTGGGCTGACTGCAGCAGGTCGGTCAGGTACCCCGCCACCGCCTCAGCCTTTCGCGCCTCCCGCTCGGCAGTCTCGGCGTTTTCCTGCGCCCGGTTTCGCTGCCGCACCAGCAGCGCGGCGGAGAGGACCACCACGGCCAGAAACGCCGCCGCGACGCCTGCTGCCACTGCATTTCGCCGGAGAAACTTCTTCGCGCGGTAGGTGGGCGTCGCGGGCCGGGCCTCCACCGGCCGACCCTCCTGGTAGCGCTGGAGATCCTCCGCAAGCGCCTCGACCGAAGAGTAGCGCCTGCCTGGCTCCTTGCGGAGGGCCTTCAAAACGATCGTGTCCAGGTCCTCCCCGGCCTGGACCGGCGGGCTCGCCCGGGCCGAGGGCGCCGGGGGCGTCTCCTCGGTGATGATCCGCTCCGTCTCGGCAAGGGACGTGTCGTCGAGGTCAAACGGGCGCGTTCCCGCCAACAGCTCGTAGGCCAGCGCCCCGAGCTGGTAGACGTCCGTCTGGGTCGAGATCTCCCCGCCGCCGACCTGCTCGGGGCTGGCGTACGCCAGGGTAAGCGGCTGCTGGCCGGTCTGCGTCTCCGGGCGGGTCACCGGTAGGGTGTCGCCCAGCAGCTTTGCGATGCCGAAGTCCAGGAGCTTCACCTCCGGATCCCCCGCCTCCGTCTCGGTCACCAGCACGTTGGAGGGCTTCAGGTCGCGGTGCACCACCAGCTGGCGGTGGGCCGCCTGGACCGCCTCGGCCACCTGCCCCAGCAGATCCAGCCGCGCCTCCAGCCCTAAGTCTTCCTCCGAGACATGCTCGGTAATCGGCGCCCCGTCGACGTGCTCCATCACCAGATAGGGCCGCCCGCCCTCGGTCACGCCGCCATCGATGAGCCGGGCAATGCCGGGGTGATCGAGGCTAGCCAGAACCTGCCGCTCGGCCCGGAACCGCTGCTCGGCGTCGTCCGAGCAGAGACAGCGCTGAAGAAGCTTGACGGCGACGGCCCGCTTGAAAGCTCCGTCGGCCCGCTCCGCGCGGTAGACGACACTCATGCCGCCGACGCCGATCTCCTCGAGCAGGCGGTAGGGACCGACCCGCCTGTTCGCCTGCTGGCCGGCATCCGAGTCGGCCAAGGGCGCCGGGACGTGTTCTGCGCCTGAGGTGTCCCCCGGAAGCGAGCCCATCAGCCACTCCCCGTCGGGGACGTGGTCCTTCCCGTCGGCGTCGAGCAAGGACTCGACCTCCCGGCGCAGGTCCTCGTCGCCCTGGCATTTGCCGTCGAGCCACGCCGCGCGGTCGTCGGGCTGCTCCTCGTAGAAGGCGTCGACGATCTGCTTTAGGCGATCCCACGAGTCGGAACCCATGGCTCAGATGCTTGGATGATACGCGGTGCTCAGATGCGGTGCTCAGATGATGCAAAGTACCGATGCAGCGTCGCGGCCACCGACAGCACTTCGCCGATGGTCGACCGGCCGCGGGGACAGTTCAAGCGGTGGAGAGCTGAAGTTAGTCGGAGGGAGCGAACTCACGGTTCAGCCACGCTCGGGCCGTTCGCCAGTCCCGAATCACCGTCGAGCGCGAAACGCCGAGCGCATCGGCGGTCTCTTGAAGGGTGTAGCCGCCGAAAAGGCGACATTCAACGACCTTTGCCATCCGCTCGTCCTGCTTGGCGAGCCGCCTGAGGGCATCATCGACGGCGAGAATGTCCGCTGGATTTTCGGCCGGGATCTCCGGGGTCGGCGCCTCGTCAATCGAGATCTTCGGGGCGCCCCCGCCCCGCTTCTGGGCGTTTCGGCGACGGGCGTGGTCGACGAGGACTCGGCGCATGGCCTGAGCCGCTACCGCGTAGAAGTGCTGCCGGTCCTCCCAGCTGGTCCGGTCCTGGTCGACGAGCTTCAGGTAGGCCTCGTGGACAAGCCCGGTGGTGCGGAGGGTATGGTCGTCCCGTTCGCCGCGCATCTGCCGACGAGCGATGCCTCGCAGCTCCTCGTAGACGAGCGTGCGCAGGTCGGAGAGGGCCGCCTCCCCGCCCTCGCGAGCCTCCGACAGAAGGGCCGTGGCGTCTGCTGACTTGTCGTCCATAGCGCGGCTGTCGCCGATTGGCCGTCGTGCTCGCTCCATTGTAGTCGCAGCGCTGCGCTTGCCCCGGTCGCGGTTGGTTTGAGGAAGAACAGAGGCGAGCTCAACCCGACCGGAAGAAATGACACGTCCTGTTTTCCGGCTCGATCCTACCCAGCGGGCATGGGAGCCGGGAACTTCCTTTTTCCTCGATAGGGTTGCACGTTCGTTAAATTTGGGGCGACTCAGTTTTCGCGCGCGTGCAAACATTTCACGCGCGTACATAGGTGCTCGTCCGGCGGAGGCTTCTCCTCTTGAAATGCCCGTCCCGGCCCAGGGCCCTACGCTCTATGCCGGACAGGGCGTTTCGTGTTGGAGCCCCTTCATCCTTCTCCCCAGCCATCCGCAGGTGGACGACCTTTCGAGAAGAAACCAGTGGTCATTGAGAAGAAGCCAGTGGTCATCCAGACTGCCGACTTGAAAGCTGTTTCTTCAGCATCTCCAGAAGGCCGGTCGTGTCCCCAGCAGCAATAATGTCGACGACCGTTCCCTTCGGCCCGACGAGGGTCAAGTTGGGAAGTCCTCGCGATGAGGGAGACATGTTGGGCACCCGGGCGAATTTGGCTCCAAACTTGCCCCCGAGCCCAGACCTGCCCGCATACGCGTGGCTCCCTGGCATCTCGCGGTCACCCAGAAAACGTGTCGCTTTCGACCGAGAACCGTCGAACGAGACGTTCAAGATAGCGAGCTTCTTCGGAGAGTAGCGCTGCCGGGCCTTCTTGAGCTTGGGAATTTTTCGGATGCACGGCCCGCACCACGTAGCCCAGAGGTTGAGCAGCACGTATCGGCCCTCAAAATCAGAAGGAGTGAAGGCCCGCCCCGAGTCCCGAAGCGCTTCAATCTCGAAGTCAGGCACCTGCTTTCCAATCTTGGCGGGCTGAGGTTGAGCTCTTGCCTCCCCTGCCGACAGCCCGAGTAGCGGGAGGACCGATAGGGCAAGAATAAAAGCCGGTGCCGTCGGGTAGAAGAGCGGCCTTGAAAGCTTACGCATACTGTCAGGAAGCGGAGCTGTCAGATAGAAAGCGGAGCTATCAGAAAGCGTTCTGAAAGGAGACCTGGGAGAAGAGCTTCGGCAGAACGTCCGCGGCATTCAGTACGGACTGCAAGCTTACTTCTTTTCCGCTATGGTTTTCAACGAAGACAGCCTTCGGCGAGTATTGGTTCCAGCAGAGAAGACAAAGCCCCAGGCTCTCATCTTTGCCTCAGGTTCCTATCTCCTGCTCTAGCGTCTGCAGGAGGCGCTCTCCTCGGAGGCGGACACGCTCGGCCGCCACAATTTTCCCATTGGGCCCGACCAGCACCGGCTTTGGAAGCCCCGTCACCTCGAACTGGTTGGCAATCTTACTGTCCATCGCCCCTTCAGCAAAGGCGTGCTTCCACGGCAGGTCGCGGTTTTTCAGGAAGGTCGTCACCGTTTCTCGATCGGCGTCCAGCGACACGCTGAGGATGGCAAGTTCATCATGGTCGTACTGGCGGCGTGCCTTCCGCAACGTCGGAAATTCTTCGATGCAGGGCTGGCACCAGGTTGCCCAGAAGTCCAGAAGAACGTACTTGCCCGCAAAGTCTTCTCGGGTGAACGTTCGGTCCTGGTTGAGGGCGCCGACCTCGAAGTCCGGCGCGTCTGCCCCAGCCTGAATGCGCCGATCCGGGTTGTACCGACTGCGGGCGATACCGACATAGGGAGAATCCGGGTACTCCCCAGCCAGCCACGAATAAAGCAGCCGCTGCCGGTTCTTATCGTTTCTCGCGTGGGCCTGACTCAGCATCTGAAACAGCATGCCCGCACGGAGCTTTTCGCTCGGATTCGACCGGACAATTTCGTAGAAAAACGGGCGGTACGTATCTCGCTCGCCGACCTCGTTGGCTGCCTTGAAAGGTAGAGGCTGGAACCCGCCCAGTGACCACGCAGGATCGTCCGCCGGAATCGAGTTCAGCGCGCGGCGGGCCAATTCCGGCTCAGGTTTCCCTGTGTACTGCAGGTAGGTGGCAAGGTACGCCTCGCGGAGTTGACTGGAGGTGGCGCTCTGCACAGCAGCGCGGGCTTTGCGGTGATGGACCGACCAGTCAATAGTGTCCTGGTCTGGACGGCGGGCCTCTCGGTACGTCTGATGACGCTCCCGAAGAGACTCTGCAAACCGGTGATAGCGGGCGGGCGTGGAACTCGAATCCGCAAATCTAGCGCGCGTGGCTCCTCCCGCGGGCGGAAGCGAGGCGGGATCGAACGTGATCTGGACAGAGTCTTCCGGCGCTGGCACGACCGAACTGTAGCCAAGCCGGGGATGGTAGCTTCGGCGGTCGCCTTCCGTGCCGCTAATGGTGCGCGGCCGCCCTGCGTGAACACCGAGAATCTGGTAGGTCAACGAATCTTCAGGGGCCGGAACCGTAGCGCTGAACGTGCCTCTTCTTTCTTGCAGCGGGACCTCCCCGGAACGAAACTCAAAATCGTTGAACGAGCCTATCAGTTTGAGCTCTTGGAGCGCGGACGTGCTTACGCCGGCGAGCTGCACGTCTAGGGAGACGGTGTCTCCACGCAGGAGATACGGACGGATCGACATGCGCTCGCGGTTCGGGGCTGCGACGGTCACCTCGGCGATTCCAGCCGTATCAAGGGCCAGCCGGAACGACCCGTCTGGATTTGTCTCTGCCGACTGGAGTGCCGACCTGCTGCCGTACATGTGAACGGACACGTGGGCGGCCGGAGGCGCGTCACCATCAAGAGTCTGGACAGTCCCCTTAACGACGGCGTGCGATGGGCTCTCCCTACTCGTTCCCGAGGTCTTCGTCGACGAGCCCTCTGGAGCGCACCCGAGCGCGCCGAAAATAAATCCAAGGAGAACTGTGGCATGCAAGTAAGAATCCCATCTGTCTGGAAAGTGAAGATACGCTGTCATGGTGGAGGTTCAGTATTTTGGCCTACCTGAGTCTAGTGTGAGGTGTCCACGCAGACTCGTTCTCCCTCTCCAGGACGTCCTCGATACGGACAAGTACGTCCGGGATTTAGACCTCGGAAGCAGTACTAAAAGCTGGTCAAAAAGGGGGAGGCGGGCGAACTCTGTTGTCGATCCTCACCGAATCACCCCTGAGCACCAATCTGGCCGAATGTTTCTGGGGCCGAATAACACTTTTTTGAACACTGCTTTGGTGGCGTCCCAGCATTACGAATCGTCCCCCGCGCCAGAGGTGCGGTCACGGGTTCTCGCCTGCGCCAACCGAAACCGAACGCGCGTTCCCACACCCAGGGTGCTCTCGATGTCCAGCACCGTCCCGTGCGCCTCGGCAATCTCCGACGCGATGGCAAGCCCGAGCCCAGATCCGTCGCGGTCCTCGGCGCTATCGCCCTCGCCGGCCCTCCCTGACTGCTCTTCCACGCGGTAGAATCGTTGCGTAACCAGGGGAAGCTCGTCGCTCGGAATGCCGACGCCCGTGTCCGCCACCCGCACTTCGACTTCCTTCTCGACGGTACGGAGTTGCACCGTGACGTCGCCGCCCTCAGGCGTATGCTCAAGGGCGTTCTCGACCACATTGGACAGCAGGCGCTCGATCATGCCGATGTCGCCGCGGACCGGCGGCACGTCGGGCGCCCCTTTCAGGTCCAGGGAGACCCCACGGCGCTCGGCCTTCGGCCGGAACTTCAGGACGAGGTCGTGGGCCAGTTCCGCAATCGAGAAGGGCTCCATGTCTACATCAAACCCCTGCCCGTCGAACCGCGAGAGCTCGTGGAGCCGACCCGCAAGGCGATCCAGCTGCTCCGCGTTCTGCAAAATCATCTTGACGCGGTCATCGCGGGGCGTTGCGGACGCCCCATCCCCGGCCGCTGGACCGTCCGGGAGCCGGTCCGGGGCCCCGTCCCCGCTACCGGTGCGGCCAAGCAGCCGCTCGGCGTGCCCACGAATAGAGGTGAGGGGGGTGCGGAAGTCATGGGACACCTGCGCCACGAGCCGGCGCCGCTTCTCGTCGGTGCGGCGCAGGGCCGCCACCTGCGCCGCGATGGTGTCGGCCATCTCGTTGAACGCCTGCCCGAGCTGCCCAATCTCGTCGTCCGCGGGGTCGTCCACCCGCTCGTCGTGCTCCCCGTCCTTGAACCGCTGGACGGCACCGGTCAGCGCCCGGAACCGGCGCGTGAGGAACCAAAACAGGACCAGGCCCACGACCGTGGTGAACCCGAGGGCCAGCAGCAGGCTGGAGCCAAACGTGCGCCAGACGTAGGTCTGTTTGAACGTGGCGGCGATCGCGTCTGCGCTGCAGCCGTTCAGGATTACGTACAGATAGTCGGTCTGCCCATCGGGGCCTTCAATAGGGGCGGCGGAGAACACCTTCCGGTCCGTCGTGGAGGCCGGGTCTTGGGCCCGGACCGGCGCGGTCGCCCCCTCCACAAATGCCTGGATCGGCTCCATTCTGATGTTGTCCCGCTTCACGTACGGCGGTTCAATGGATGTGCTCTGGATGTGGCCCGATGCGTCGAGCACGTAGAGCTGCACTGCGGGCCGGAGGTCACTGATGCGCCGGGCCACGCGGCCGACGGCCTGATCGTAGGTGGTGCTGTCCGCCGCCGCGGCCGCCTCGATGCGCGGCACCAAGTTGGCGGCCAGCTCCCGATCGAGCCGCTGGTTCACCGCGCCCATAAAGGTGCGAAAGTGGCACACCGTCAGCCAGGCGCATGCCAGGCAAAGCGCGAGCGAGAGACCCAGGTACAAGAGTGAGATGCGACCGTAGAGGCTTCGCCAGAGTCGCCGGAGCGCAGAGCGTATCATGACGTTGCGAGTTCTTGTGGATCCGCAAAGCGATAACCGACGCCCCAGACGGTCTGGATGAGGGTCGGGTCGTCGGAATCAGGCTCAATCTTGTCGCGAAGACGGTTGATGTGGGTGTTGACGGTGTGGTCGAACCCGTCAAACTCCTCCCCCCACACGCGATTTAGTAGCTCTCCCCGGCTGAAGGCCCGCCCCGGATGCTGGGCAAACTGCAGGAGTAGATCAAACTCTTTCGACGTCAGGTCCACCGGGTCGCCCGCCATCTGCGCCCGGTGCTGCTTGGGGTAAATCGTTAGCGGTCCAACCCGAATTTCTTCGACCTCCTCTTGGGCATGCCGGTCCCGTTCCGCCTCCACCCGCCGCAGCAGCGCCTCGATGCGGGCAATGAGCTCGCTCGAACTGAAGGGCTTGGTGACGTAATCGTCGGCCCCCAGCTCCAGCCCCCGCACCACGTCCCGCTTCTCTGCCTTGGCGGACAAAATTACGACCGGGACGTGGGGATCGGTCTCGCGAATACGCCGGAGCACATCCATCCCGTCGGTCGCGGGAAGGCGGAGGTCCAGCACGACGAGGGCCGGATCCTCTCGCTGAAAATGCGCCCATCCGTCGGTGCCGGTCCTATGCCAGTCCACCTCGCAGCCATGCTCGCGGAGCTCCTCACAGACGAGGTTGCCAATCTCCGGATCGTCTTCGATGAAAAGTACGTGTCGGGGCGTGTCCATGAGAGAATGAGGGCCTTGGCTCAGTGGTGACCAATGCGGATGGTTTGGCGTGTTGGGACGCCCAAAGAGCTTTGTGGTCGCAGTGCATCAAGTGTTTCGCTCTCCCCAGCTACCGGATCGTGTACCGCAGTTTCACGATGAAGGCGTTGCGCGGCACGTCCCGGAACGCGTCGGTCAGCCTTCGTCCCGCCGGACGGTTGTATGGCGAGCTGCTGCGCCGATCGCGGAAAAACGGCTCCGTCCGGCGCAGGCGGCGGTCCTGCGACCACACCACAAACAGCTCCGACCCCGGCCGAAATTCCCACCGCAGCACCGCGTTGGCGATGAAACTGCTGCGGGCAAAGTCGTGCCGCTTCGGATAGGCATCGAAGGAATTCAGATCGTCCCGATCAGAGAGAATCTGAAAGTCGCGGTACCGCCCGCGGGCGCCAAAGAGCTGCCCGAAGAACTCGAAGGAAAGGTCCTTGGTGAGCGCCACGTTCGACCGCAGCGTGAGGTTGAGGCGTTCGGTGTCGCGGCGTCCGTACACCGGAGCGTAGTAGGTCGGCTGTCCCCCAATCGAGGTGCCAGCGGTGGAGACGCCTGAGAGGGCGGCCGCGAGTTGGTCGGTCCCGCGCCCGAGGGGCCTCAGGGCATCGGGGCCGAGCGCCGAGGGCGAGGCGCTTTCGCTGCCGATGGCCCACTGGTCTGGGCCGCGGCGCACAAACGTTTCGTTGGCGGCCCACTCGACGACGCCCAGTTCCTGCCGGTAGGAGAGGCTGCCGGAGAGCTTGAGCCGACTGGCCACGTTCCACTCCGCGTCCAGCCCTGCCGACCACGCTCGCCCTCCGTCCGTGCGGGCGGTGCCCGACAGGTTGGCCGTCAGTTGCCAGGCCCGGCGCGTATCGGTGCCCAGCGACAGCGTGCCGGTCCCACGAGCCGGACGCGCTCGGGGCCAGAGGCCCCGCGTCTCGAACTGATCAACACCCCCAAATACGTAGTCGCCCTCCAACCGAAGACCGACCGGCCGAAAGTTCTCGGTGAGCGCGTCGATTTTTTGAAATGTAAAAAGCCCGAGACTACGGCGTGTCTGGTAGGACCAGCTGTGGTCCACATTAAAGTTGCCGGAGAGGCTTCGGAACGGCCCCACCGGCTGCCCACCGTTGAACTGATAAGTGTGAAAGGAGCTCACCCGAAAGAAGTTATTCGCGCGCAGCCGCCCCAGGTCGTTCGGGTCGAAGTCGTCGTCGCGGAGCCGAAAGCCGACGTTGAAGTTCCAGTTGCTCCGCACTCGCCCCACCTCTGCGTTCATTGCGACCCCGGCAATGGGCGATCCCGTTCCTCGACGATGCGTGCCACTCACGTAGCCGTTCACTTGCCCCGTGTTGTCGGCGAAGCGGAGATCCCAGTTGAGACCACCGGCCAGGCTCCGCCGACGACCGGTCCGGTCTGAGAGAGGACCGCTGTAGGCCGTCACCATGCCCCCAACTGTCGAGATCGGGCCCACTTGTTTCTGGAGGTGCCCCACGCCGTAGTATCGGCCCGGCTCGAAGTCGCGCCCAGTGGTGGCAACCATGCCCCCGTACAGCAGGTCTTGATCGGATCGTCCTGTGAGCTTCAGAGCCCCGATGACCGGAGCATTGGCCCCGATGCGACGTGTGTAGAGCAACTCAGACCGAAACCCCAGCGAGAAGTCAAAAACGTCGGTGCCGTCGAGAAAGAACGGGCGCTTCTCGTCGAAAAAAGTCTCGAACGCCGTGAGGTTGAGCACGGAGGGGTCCGATTCCACCTGTCCAAAGTCCGGGTTGATCGTACCTTGCAGGGTTGCACCCGCCGCCCCCACGCCCACCTCGAAGTGCCCGCCGACATCAACCGTAGACCGAAGGTTTGTGCGCACCGGGTCCTCACTTTGCTCTTGAGACCGCAGTCGGCCGAGCGTGTAAGGGGTGACCTGGAGACGCCGGTCGGGATTGAGGTCTCGGAGCTCGGTGAGGCGGCCGTACCCGGCCACGAGGCTGGCCCCGCGTTCTGCGCTCGGGACGAGTGGCCACTCTAGCACCTCGCCGGTCCGAGGGATGCGGCGCCGAAATTGGATGCCCCACGTCTGTCGCTCTACCGAGGAAAAGCGAAGCATGTCGTAGGGGATGCGCAATTCCGCGATCCACCCCTGTGCCGTCTGCCGGACCGCGGAGCGCCAAATGCCGTCCCAAGAGGCCGTCACTGGATTTGCCCCGCCCCCGCGAACGACCCCGTCGCGCTGCACTCCCGCCGCGTTGACCGCAAACGTGCGGGCGGTCTGCCGGTCGAAGTAGGAGTCAATCGACACCGAAAACCAGTCGGCCTGATTCAATTGGTCGCGCCGGGTGAGTCGGTCCTGAATGCGTTCGGGCCGTTCATCGTACATCGTGGCGCCGACGTAAAGGGCGTCTCGTCCATAGAGGATCCGCACTTCGGTGCGCTGGGACGCTTCTTTCCCTTCGTTTGGGCGGAGTTGCCGGAATCCCTGGGCGACGCTCGCCCCGGTCCAGGCCGTTTCGTTGAGCCGCCCGTCAATTGAGGGGGGCGACGGGGCACGATGGGCTCGAAGGGTACGGGGACGCTCTGTCTCGGTCGTGTCTGGGGGAGCTGCCCCTTTAGAGATCGAACCAAGGAACGCCAGGAGGGCGGTTCCAACAGCAAGCATCGACATCGGAGCGGGAGCATCTCTTCGGTCTTGCACAGCACATACAGAAAAACCAGTACACCGCGTGCTTTCATCACAGTTCTATCACGAGGCCCCGCCTGGGCCTCGAAGTCCAGAAGAACTCCAAGCCCCATGTATCACAGAAGTATCATGACCCGCTGTGCCGGAAGGTAGGATAGGAACCAATGGGTAATCTCTCGGGAGTACGGGACGAACCGTGGCTGAATTGGACGTAGGCCCGCGCATGCGCCATGCGAGGGCGGTCAATTCCGATTATCAGCCTGTGGTGTTTGGGACTTCGGGATGCCTCTCGGATATGGAATTCCTCTATCTTACCTCGCCGGTTGAAACATACCCCGACTCTTCGGACGGAAACGGTTCGATAAACTCTGCTGGGGCCCGCACGTGTTCTAATTCGGGGAAGGACTGCCAAGCTATCCTCCTCGATCGGACAGCC
>NZ_JBDGQQ010000048.1:0-11211 GCF_042218895.1 Salinibacter sp.
GTTCTTGCGGTAGTTTGAATCGTTTGCCCGCTGTTCTCCCAGCCCGTATCAGGGGATAGAGAACCAGCGGGCGCTCGCATCCTCGTCTTAGGCACGCACTCCCCCTCTGTCTCGAGTATTTTTGAACGAAAAGGACGACCACTTCCATGGAATCGACCCTCCTCCTGAAATGGCTCATTCCCGCCAGCGGTGTGCTGGCGCTGCTCTACGCCTTTACCCGAACACGCTGGGTGAACAAGCAAGACATGGGCACCGATCAAATGATCGATCTGTCGGAGAACATCGCGGAAGGAGCCCGCACCTTTTTACGCCGTGAGTACCGCTGGCTCAGCATCTTCGTCCTCGTGGTAGCCGGGCTGCTGATCGTCGCGAACCAGGGCCAGACCAATTCCTCCTGGTGGGTCGGCGTCTCGTTCGTGGCGGGGGCGATCTGCTCCGGCCTCGCTGGCTTCATCGGGATGACCGTGGCGACGAAAGCGAACGTGCGCACGACGCAGGCGGCCCGCACGAGTCTGGGGCCCGCCATGAACGTCGCCTTCTCCGGCGGGCTCGTCATGGGCCTGTCCGTCGTTGGGCTCGGCGTCATCGGGCTCGGCGGCCTCTTCCTCCTCTACGACAACGCCCTCGGCTGGGAGCTGCCCAAGGTGATCAACGTCATTACCGGCTTCTCGATGGGCGCCTCGGCCATTGCGCTCTTTGCCCGCGTGGGGGGCGGCATCTACACGAAGGCCGCGGACGTGGGCGCCGACCTCGCCGGTAAGGTCTACGCCGGGATTCCGGAGGACGACCCGCGCAACCCCGCCACGATTGCCGACAACGTGGGCGACAACGTAGGCGACGTGGCCGGCATGGGCGCCGACCTCTTCGAAAGCTTCGTCGGCGCAATTATCGGCACGATGGTCCTCGGTGCCTCCTTCACCGCTGCCTTCGGGCCAGCGGACGATACCCTCCGGCTGGCCGGCGTGCTGTTGCCGCTGGTGCTGGCCGGCGCGGGCATCCTCGTGGCCATCATCGGCTCCTGGTTCGTCACCGTGGACGAGGGTGGCGACCCGCAGACGGCCCTCAATACCGGCGAGTTCGGGGCCGCCGGCATTATGGCCGTTGCCTCCTACTTCATCATCACGTGGATGCTGCCGTCCACCTGGACGTCGGAGGCCATCGCCTTTAGCGCTCGGAGCGAGTACACGGCGATTGGCGTCTTCTGGGCCGTGCTCATCGGCCTGGCCGCGGGCCTGCTGATCGGCCTCGTGACTGAGTACTACACGGGCACCGAGTACGGGCCGGTCGAAGGCATCGCCGAGCAGAGCATCGCGGGGACGGCAACCAACATTATCAGCGGTCTCGGCGTGGGCATGCAGTCAGCGGGCTTTCCGGCCCTCATCATCGCCGTCGGCATTGTCGGCGCCAACTACTTCGCCGGCCTGTACGGCATCGCCATTGCCGCGGTGGGCATGCTGTCGATCACGGGCATGCAGCTGGCCATCGACGCGTACGGCCCCATCTCGGACAACGCGGGGGGGCTCGCCGAAATGAGCGGCCTGCCCTCCGAGGTGCGCGACCGCACCGACAAGCTCGACGCGGTGGGCAACACCACCGCCGCCATCGGCAAGGGCTTTGCCATCGGCTCCGCGGCGCTCACGGCGCTGGCCCTCTTCGCCGCCTACATGCGCCAGGCCGAGGTAGAAAGCATCGACGTGGCGGACCCGGTGATCTTGTCCGGGCTCCTCGTTGGCGCCGTGCTGCCCTACGTTTTCAGCTCCCTCTCGATTGAGGCGGTGAGCCGGGCGGCCGGCGACATGATTAAGGAGGTCGGGCGACAGCTCGACGAGATTCCCGGCATCATGGAGGGGGAGGGGACGCCCGAATACGTGCGCTGCGTGGACATTTCCACGAAGGCCGCGCTCCGCGAGATGGCGGCGCCGGGCCTGCTCGCCATCCTCGTGCCCGTCATTGTCGGCTTCTTCATCGATAAGGGCATGCTCGGCGGCCTGCTGGCGGGCGTTACCGTCTCCGGCGTCCTGTTCGCCATCTTCCAGAGTAACGCCGGAGGGGCCTGGGACAACGCGAAGAAGCGCATCGAGGCCGACTACACCGGGGAGGACGGGGAGACGCACGGCAAGGGAAGCGAGGCACACACGGCCTCGGTCGTGGGCGACACGGTGGGCGACCCCCTGAAGGACACGAGCGGCCCGAGTCTCAACATTCTCATCAAGCTCATCGCGGTCGTATCCCTCGTGATTGCTCCGCTCATTGCCTGATGACTGCCCGTTTTGCCCTCGAGCCGAGCGGGACAGGAGGGGCGAGGATCTTCGTTCCACTGTCCCGCTTTTTTTATCGAGGAGGGTTCCGTACATTGAGATTACCTGTTGGCCGGAAGCGCTTCGACCGGCCCGGTGCTGGCCCTCGACCGAGACGCATACTCTACGGACGTTGAACGAACGGACTGTCATGGCTGAGGTAGACGTTGAAATGCCCAAGATGGGCGAAAGTATTACCGAAGGAACCGTCATCGCCTGGCACAAGCAGCCCGGTGATGAGGTCGAGCAGGATGAGATTCTGCTCGAAATTGGCACCGACAAGGTCGACACGGAGGTGCCCTCGCCCCAGGCCGGCATGCTCACGGAGGTGCTCGTGGAGGAGGGCGACACGGTTGAGGTGGGCACCATCATTGCCCGCGTGGAAACGGAGGTCGAGGAGGCTGAAGTTGAGCCGGAGGGGGTCTCGCCTACCGCGGACGAGCCCGAGGCGGTCGACGAAGCGTCCGAAGAGCGGACGGCCGACGAGTCTCTTTCCGAACCGGAGGCCGAGCCGAGGGAGGCAAGTGCGTCCGGGGGTGAGACAGTTGAAGTCGTGATGCCCAAGATGGGCGAAAGCATCACTGAAGGGACAGTCGTTGCCTGGTACAAGGATGTGGGCGACGAGGTGGTCGTCGACGAGACGCTTCTGGAAATCGGCACCGACAAAGTCGACACGGAGGTGCCCTCGCCGGCCGCCGGCGTACTTCAAGAAAAGCGCGTCGCCGAAGGCGAGACGGTCGAGGTTGGGACAGTCGTTGCCCTGCTCGCCTCCGAGGCTGAGGCCGGAGAGGAAGCGCCCTCCGCCCCTGAAGGCCCTGAGGAAGAGGCGGGACAGGAACCAGACGAGCCCGAAATGCCCTCTCCGCCGCCGTCTGGGGACGGCATGGCCCGGGAACCCGGGGAGGCCGAACGGCCCCCGGAAGAAACGATCAAGCGTCGCGGGTCCGACGGGCGGTTCTACTCGCCGCTCGTGCGTTCCATTGCCAAGGAGGAGGGCCTTCGGATGAGCGAACTCGAATCGCTTGAGGGGTCTGGGCGAGGGGGCCGGGTGACGAAAGAGGACGTGCTCGCCTACCTCGAAGAGCGCGAGGAAGAGGAACTCGCCGAGCCGGCCGCGCCCGCTACAGCCCCCGAACGACCGCCCCGTCCCAGCCGTCCCGAGGAGCAGCCCGTTCGTGGCGACTACACGGTCGAGGAGGGCCCGAGCGAGGAAGAGCTCAAGCAGCAGTACGGCGAGCGCATCGAGGTTCAGCCCATGGACCGGATGCGCAAAATTACGGCCGAGCACATGGTGCGCTCGAAGGCCACCTCCGCCCACGTCACCTCTTTCGCGGAGGCCGACGTGACGGGCCTGGTTCGCCTCCGCGAGCGCGAAAAAGAGGCCTTCCAGGACCGTGAGGGCGTGAAGCTCACCTACACGCCCTTCTTCGTGAGGGCGGCCGTTGAGGCGCTCCGGGAGCATCCTACGCTCAACGCCAGCGTCGAGGGGGACAAAATCGTGCTGAAGAAGGACTATCACGTCGGCATCGCCGTGGCCATCGGCAACAAGGGCCTCCTGGCCCCCGTCATCCGCAACGCGGGCGACTACAATGTGGTGGGCCTCGCCCGCAAGGCCGCCAACATCGCCGAGCGGGCCCGCAACAAGGAGCTCCAGCCCGAAGAGCTACAGGGTGGCACCTTCACGGTCACCAACATTGGCTCGCTCGGCTCGCTGATGGGCACCCCCATCATCAACCAGCCGCAGGTGGGCATCCTCGCCACCGGCGCCATCCAGAAGCGGCCCGTCGTGGTCGAGGACGATCTTGGCGACTCCATCGCGGTGCGGCACATGATGTACCTTTCCCTCAGCTACGACCACCGCATCATCGACGGGGCCATGGGCGCGAGCTTCCTCCAGCGTGTCGTCGCCGAGCTCGAGTCCTTTTCCGAGGACGACGACCTGTTCTGATTTCGTTTCCGGGTGGATGAGGTCAGCCTGCCCTGGAGAATCGATGCCCAAAAGACAAGGGCTGCTCAACCTTCAACGTGCGAACGTTCAACGTTGAACGTTAGAAGGTTCAGAAGCTGTTTGGCGGACTGTCTATGGCCTGCGACTTCGCGGATCTTGTGCAGAACGGGTTCTGCACTCGCCCGGTAGCGCTGCTACAGGGCTCGTTTGGGCTCCGTCCATGCACGTCGCCCGCTGTGTCTCGGCTGAATATCCATCCACAAAACAGCTTCTCAGGGCTCTGTCTCACAGAAGGGAAGCGTTCTCGAACGGGATGACGGCTTCACTCAGAAACGAAATCAGACGCCCCAAATCATCCAGATGCCGCCGCAGGTGACGATGGAGAGCAGCAGTTGCAGGGGCGCCCCCATCCGCAGGAAGTCCGTGAAGCGGTAGCCGCCCGGGCCATAGACCATGAGGTTGGTCTGGTAGCCGATGGGGGTGAGCAGGGCCCCGCTCGCCGCAAACGTCACGGCCAGGACGAACGAGAAGGGATTGGCGCCCGTGAGCTGAGCCGCCTCCACCGCCATCGGTATCATCAAAATGACGCTGGCGTTGTTGCTGATCAGCTGGGTGACCAGGCTCGTGAAGACGTAGAAGACAAGCAGCAGGGCGACGGCGGGCAGGCCCGCCGACATCTCGGTCACGCCGTAGGCCAGGTACTCGGCCGTGCCCGACCGCTCCATCGCCATGCCGAGCGGAATGAGGCCGGCCAGGAGCACGATCACGCTCCAGTCCACCGCCTCGTACACCTCGTTGGGCTGCACGCAGCCGGTAGCCACCATGGCCACCACCCCGCCCAGGGCCGACACGAGGATCGGCATAATTTCCATCGCCGCCAGCCCCACGACCAGACCGATAATCCCCAGGGCCAGCGGAAGCTTTTCGCTCCGGAAAGACACCTCGTCTTCCTCCTGCACCACCACGAAGGTGCGGTTTTGCTCGAACTGCTTGATGGCCCGGCCCGATGCCTGTACGAGCAGAGTATCGCCTCCCTGAAGCGGCACCGCATCGATCTCATCGTAGAGGAGTTCCCCCTGGCGGCGGAGGGCCAGCACCAGGGCGTCGTAGCGCTGGGCAAAGGTCACCGACCGAAGCGTCTCCCCGACGAGAGGATTGTCGGAGAGCAGCACCACCTCGACGAGTGCTTCGTTCTCCGCCTCGATCTCGAAGTCCGCTTCCGTAATTTTCGTCCGCACGACCGGCTCCAGCTCCTGTGTGTCCATAAGCTCCACGAGCACGTCCCGGTTTGTGCGCAGCAGAAGCACATCGCCCGCGCGAAACTCCTTCGGCCCCAGCGGAGCGGCAAAGGCCTCGCCGTCCCGGCGCATCTGCACAATGTCGAGGTCAAGCTCCATCTGCCCCAGCGTCTCCCGCACGGTCCTGCCGACGAGGGGCGACTCTTCAGTCACGACCACCTCCGCGAGGTAGCCGCTCATCTCGAACTCGTCGGTCAGATCTTCCTCCGGCTTGATGCGCTCGGGGAGCAGGCGATGGCCCACCGTCATCAGGTAGACGAGGCCCGTTCCGAGTACGATCGCGCCCAGTGCCGTAAACTCGAACATCGAGAACGGGTGATCCAGCAGGCGGGCACTCACGTCACTTGCCAGAATGGAAGTGGAGGTCCCGATGAGCGTGAGCATCCCGCCCAGCATCGACGCAAACGAGATAGGCATCAGCAGCTTCGAGGGGGAGGTTTTTGTTTTGCGCGCGATGTTTGTGGTCATTGGAATCATCATCGCCACCACCGGGGTGTTGTTGATGATTCCGGCCGTGCCCCCCGAGAGCCCAATGAGCGCACCGTACTGTTTGTAGAAGCTTCCCTGCGCCCACGCCACGATCGCGTTGCCTAAGCGCCGCAGCACGCCCGTTCGCCGAATGCCCTCACTGAGGACAAACATCGCGAGCACCGTAATGGTGGCCGGGCTGGCAAACCCGGCAACGCCGTCCGTCGGCCCCACGCCCGTCCACGGTTCCAGCAGCACAACCGCCACAATGACCCCGAGGGCCGTGATGTCAATGGGGATCACCTCTGTGATGAAAAGGACGAGGACGATGGCGATGAGCCCAAGCACGACGAGCATGTCGACGGTGAAGACGGGCGCTGCCTGAGCGAGAAGAAGCGTGGACACAGGGAAACAAGGGCGAGACGAGAAATGCGGATTGAGTGTAGGGGGAAGGACTTTACATGGTGACGGGTCCGCTCCGAAGACGCAACTGCCAAGGCCGAATCTTGCACAATCCTTTCGATCCCCCGGCTGGTCGTTGCACTGCAGATGTGACGCAGCGCCTCAGCACCCGTCCCGATCACTCGTTGATCGACACAGTGGGCCGAGCTGCCGTGGTAGCCCCCCAGACGCTGCCTCTTGAATGTCCGTGTGCCCTTTCTGGAGCCCTCGACTGAAGAGACCAAGCTCGGCTCCGAGATCGTACCGCACGGTCCCGTACACCGTCGAATGGCAGAGCTCCACGCCGTGCTCCTCCCCAGGCCACTGCTGGACCTCCTTGCAGCCCCCAAAGCCTTCCGGCCCGGCAGGTCGGCCTTTCAGGATCTCCATCACATCCGGGGGAACCGACTGCGAGCCTAGATCTGGACCGGGCTCCCCCAACTTCCCGAAGCTCGTCGAGGCCTCCCTCCTCGTAGAACTCCAGCCAATCGGCAATCGTATTGCGGTGGACACCCATGTGACGGGCCGCTCCGCTTCGACCCCTAGCCTCTCCAGTCTTCAAACGTGGCAGCATGCGGGACCGGCGCTAGGTCTGCGCATCTCGCTCTTTGCGAACGAGGCGTTCGAGCTTCTCGACCGGCTCAGAAATCTCGGGGATGTTGCACATGGCAGCAAGCGCGCCCCGGAAAGCACAGTTCGGCGTCCGACCCGCTAAAATTGAATACTGATCCCCAGCCTCTTTCACGAACTGAGTCGAAGGTGCTCTCCAGTGTCTCAGCGTCCTTGTGTGCCCGGAGCTGGCTTCCGTTATTGACACCGTCCGGAACAGGCCCTTGATTGGTAGACCCCAGCGACGAATCCGAGGCCTTCTGTTGTTGAGCCGAGACGACCCCGGCTCCGTCGGAGGCCCCCTCCTAACACGATCCCTCTGCTCCCTATGTCCGACGACGCAACTCAGAACGGCCCCGAACTCGAGCTCTCCCTCCGTGAGCTCCGCGACCACCTGCAGGCCTTCCAGGACGACTATCTGGAAGACAAGAGTGACGAGACGGTGGGGACGTACCGCCGCTCTCTCAACTCGTTCGAGAAATGGTTCGTGCAGCAGAACAACTTCCGGTTCACGGAGGACGACGTGCGCGACTATAAGCGCTACCTGATGGAGGACCGGGAGCTCAGCCAGGTGTCCGTCTCCACGTACCTGACCGCGCTCCGGCGCTTCTGTCAGTACCTCACCGACATTGGCAATCTGACCGAGAACCCCGCCAAGGCCGTGAAGGGCAACCGGCGGCCCGAGACGCACTCGCGGTCGGTCCTCACGGAGTCCGACATCGAACAGCTGGAGGAGGTTGTCGACGACACCACGCTGATCGACAAGCGGGACCAGGCCATCATTTCGCTTATGCTCTACGCAGGGCTCAGCGAGATCGAGATCGTTCGGGCCAACGTGGAGGATCTGGAAAACACCCTCATGGGTCCCGTGCTCCGCGTGCAGGGCAAGGGGCGCGAGGTAAAGGATCAGGAGGCCCCGCTCGATCCGCCGGTCCTAGAAGCTGTTGAGAACTACCTCGACGCCCGGGACGACATGCACCCCGAGGATCCCCTGTTTGTCTCTCATGGCCATCGTTCGGACGGGGAGCGGCTCAAGACGCGCTCGGTGCGGAGCCGCATCAACGGCTATCTGAAGGAGGCGGAGATCAAACGCAAGGGCGTAACGCCCCACAGCCTCACCCACACGGCGGCCCTCCTCTGGCTGAACGACGGCATGCCCCTCGAAGAGGTGAAGGAGCGGATGCGCCACGGGACCCTCGACACGACCATGATTTACTACAAAAAGCAGGGCCTCCTGAAGCGCGACCCGGAGGAACTGGAAGACCTGGATGTGTGACTCGTGATGCGTAAGGGTGTGAGGCGTGAGAGAGAACAACTGCCCTTCCTCCACAATTCCCCCGCCTTCAGCCTTCTCACCTTCTCACTTTCAGCCTTCCCACCTTCAATCTGCCAATTTTTACAACGCGTCGAGGTCAGCCCGAACCGTGAATTGATGAAGTCCGCCGAGCTCCGACCACGAGCCGTAGGCATAGTCGACGGACACGTCCCCCACCACAAGACCAACGCCACCGCTGAGTCCAGACGGATCGAATGCATCATCGAGGGCCAGTTCCCGGCTGCGACGGTGGTTGTATCCCAGACGCAGGCGGAGCGCGTCGCCCAGGTGCAGTTCCCCCCCGAAGGTGAGATGTGCCAACACGTGATCGACCGTCGAGCCGCCCCGGATTCCTTCCCCCACCTGGATGAGGTCGTAGGCAGTCAAAGACAGGAGCACCGGCAGGTGGGCCAGTCGTTTCGAGACCCCAACCTGTAGGTCGAGCGGAAGGGTTGCCTCGTCGGGCCCAAACCCGTCGATCGAGACCCCAAGGTGGCGAAGTGAGGCCCCAAGCGTAAGCTGGCGGTCGGGCACGCGAACGAGAACGCCGAGGTCCGTAGCCGCGGCCGTGGCCTGGGCCCGCTGGATCTGTGCGTACAGCAGATGGACGTTGGCCCCGTACCGGAGGTGTGGCCCGAGGGCCCGGGCGGCTCCGAGGGTCAGGACCCCGTCCCCCGCCGTAAAGGAACCGGTGCGCTCTCCCCGCGCATTCCGTTCTTCGATCGTACCCCAGTGCACGAAGCGGAGCCCCCCGCTCAGCGTCGTCTTGAGGCCGGACACCGTGTGGCTGTAGGCGAGGGTGCCTGCATTGATGCCCGAGAGGTGACTCAGGTAGGAGAGCGAGGGCGACCGGCTCGTGGCCGGCCCCGGAACGGCGGGATTGTAGAACATCGCGTTCACGTCGCCGTCGGCCACAGCGGTAAAGGCGCTGCCCAGCGCGGCGGCCCGGGCCGAGGCATCGAAGCGCAGTAGTGGAAAGCTCGACAACTCCGCTCCGGGCTGGGCCCCCGCCGGCGCAGCGACGAGCATGAGCACTAAGAATGCTGAGGCAGCAGGCTTCATGCGTTGAACCGATCGTGCACAAGAGGCCCCCGAGGCGCGAATGTCCCGGGGCGAAGCGGGTTCCTTTCGCCAACGCCCGAGCCTGGAATGCGTCCTCGCAGGGCCACGATGCAGGCACCTGGGCTGGAACGCAACCCGGTGGCTCGCGTGCCACTTGTGATCCAAAAATCGACCGCTTGCTTCCAGGCGGTCCTTTGACTGTCTCTTCCGCCGCAGCGACGCTCATCGATGCGGCATCGTCTTGTCGTTTTGTTCTCCAGGTACGTGCACTCTTCCCCCACATGTTTGAATGGATTAAAAATCTGTTCGGCGACCAGAATGAGCGGGAGCTCAACAAGCTCTGGCCCGTCGTCGAGGAGATCAACGAGCACTACGAGGATTTTCAGGACCTGACCGACGAGGAGCTTCGGGCCAAGACGGACGAGTTCCGGGCCGAGATCCAGGAGGCCGTGGCCGACGTGGAGGCCCGGCAGGAAGAGATTCAGAAGCGGTTGCGCCGGGCCCCAAGCCCCGATGCGCCGGTGGGGGGAGACGGCGAAGTGTCTGCCGTGGAGGTTGAACCTCTCTCTCTCGATGAACGAGATGCCCTCTACGACGAGTACGACGAGCTTGAGGAGGAGTGGCACGACATTGTCGAGGACAAGCTCTGGGAGCTTATCCCTGAAGCCTTTGCGGTCATTAAGGAGACGTGCCGCCGCATGCTCGGCGAGACGTGGACGGCCGGCGGATCGAAGGTGGAGTGGCACATGGTGCCCTACGATGTGCAGCTCCTCGGGGCCGTTGTTCTTCATCAGGGCCGCATTGCCGAGATGAAGACGGGGGAGGGCAAGACGCTGGCGGCCGTGATGCCCCTGTATCTCAACGCTCTCGCCGGCCGAGGCTGCCACCTCGTGACGGTGAACCCGTACCTGGCCAAGCGGGACACCGAGTGGATGGGTCCAATCTACGAATTCCACGGCCTCACGGTCGATTGCGTCAACTGGTACGACCCGCACACGCCGGAACGCAAGGAGGCGTACCAGGCCGACATCACGTACGGCACGAACAATGAGTTTGGCTTCGACTATCTGCGCGACAACTCCTTCGTCGTTCGGCCCGAGCAACTGATGCAACGGGGCCACCACTACGCCATCATCGACGAAATCGACTCGGTCCTGATCGACGAGGCCCGCACCCCGCTCATCATTAGCGGTCCGGTGCCCGAGCAGGAGAACGACGAGTACCGCGCCCTGCGCGACCCGGTCGAGAAGCTGGTCGACGCGCAGCGTCGACTGGTGCGCTCCCTGGTAAAAGACGCAGAAGAGTACCTCGATGCGAAGGAGGAGGCCGAGGAGGCGGGCGACTCCCAGCGGGCCCAGGAACTGGAGGACGAAGCCGGGCTCGCGCTCCTGCGCGCCTCGCGCGGCTACCCGAAGAATCGCCAGCTTCAGAAGCTCCTCAACGAACGGCCCGGCGTGGAGCGCCTGCGACAGAAGACGGAAAACTTCTACCTGCAGGAGAACGCCAAACGCATGCCGATGGTCGACGAGGAGCTCTACTTCTCGGTCGACGAGAAGAAACAAACCGTCGAGATGACCGAGAAGGGACAGGAGTACATCGCGAAGGTCATGGACGAGACGTCAGACTTGTTCGTGCTCCCTGTCGTGGGGGAGGAGGTGGCCGAGCTTGAAGATGAATACGAGCAGAAGGTCGAAGAGCTCGAGGAGGAGCTTCAGGAACGGGACGACCTCTCGAAGGAGAAGCGGGAGAACAAGTACATGAACGACAAGCGGG
>NZ_JBDGQQ010000049.1:0-11311 GCF_042218895.1 Salinibacter sp.
CTGGATGCACCCATCCGGCGGGTGGCCGCCGAGGACCTGCCGGTGCCCAACGCCAGGCGTAAATGCAAACTTAGTTGGGAAGTGGAGAGAAGGGGTTCTTCCGTCCGGTGTCATTCGCGATCGGGAATCGCGTCTTTCAGTGCTCGTTTGAGTTTTGGAAGGTCCTTGTAGCCGGTGAGCCGCCGCATCCGCGACTCCGCCTCTAGAAGCGAAAGGGCCATCCACCGGTGCCTCTGTGGCGAGTGGCGGAAGGCTTCACGTTGCCGGTGTAGCTCTCGACTTGTTCGTTGAGATTCTCGATGCAGCCCAAGGTTTTCAGGCTCCGCCCCAGCTCTTCGAACAGGCCAAGTCGGTGGAGAGTGAGCGTCTCTTCCAGTCCTTCCATGAGAGAATTGGCCGCGTTCCGGTTGATCTTCTCCAACTCGGCACGGAGATCGGTGAGCCGCTCTTTGGCGGCTTCGTAGGTCGGCTCCTGGTAGGCCCGCTGGAGCTTCTTCCGCCACTTCTTCTGGTCGGCCTTCGGCAGGTAGCTTACAACGTTTTCTCGCTTGTGCCACTGGCAGCGTTGGATCTCGGCGCGTTTGCCAAACACTTCCCTGATCGCCTTACGCAGGCCCTTGCCGCCATCGACGACACAGAGAATCCCCTCCTCAAAACTGAGTCCCCGATCGAGTAGCCCGCGAAGCAGCTCTACGATCGGCTCGTGGCGCTCGGTGGTTGCCTGCGTGAAGCCGAGCACCTTCTTGTAGCCGGCCTCCGTCACTCCCATGCAAAGGGTCTCCCTGCTCTCCAGCGACGTGCTTCCCGTCGAGCCAGAGGGCCAGGAAATTTTCCTCCTCCAATGAGCGGCTCTCAAACTCCTCCAGGGCCTTTTGGGCCCGCTTTTGAAACCGGCGGCTCACCGAGGACTGGCTGAGGCCAAATCCGTCAACAAACTGGCTCGCCACCCGCCCATAGTCCCCCTGCGAGAGTCCCAGCAGGATTGAATCGATCAGCTCCTCCCCCACCTCCGCCTCTTTCATCGCCTGGTAGCTCTCGAGAGTGTGCTCCTCCCCAGCATCCCTGTCCCGGAGCCGAGGGATCTCGATCGGGACCTTTTCCCCGTCGATTCGGATCGAGCCCGGATTGTAGCCCCATCTCTGCAGATGCTTACCACAGGGACGGTCGCGGCTGTGGTGCTTTCCGGCCAGGGCCTCGACATCTTCCTCCAGGATTTCTTCGGCCAGAAGGCGGGCCATATCCGCGTGATGCTTGAGCAGTTGGAGTTTCGTGTCGATCGGCTCGTCGAGAACGTCTCGAAGTGGCCTGGGGACGGTCTTCTCGCTGTTGGAGGTTGGCGTCTCTTCGGCGTCGGTGCTATGTTGAGAATCCATAACGGGGTTCTTCGTCGGTGATTGGTTTAGTCAGCTATGCACCGGGGAAGAACCCCTTCTCTGCTTCCAACTTCAACTAACTCTGAATATACGCCCAACGCCAAGCCGCTGGAGGACGAGATCTTCTCGGCGGAGGCCTGGCTGCGGCCGACGGTGGAGGAGGTGCTGACGTTTTAGAGAAGACTGAGGGATCGAGGGCGGTACACGCAAACAGGGCGGCTCTCCGCACCGAGAGCCGATGCAGTATCCGATAATGTGAGAGAATTATGTATTGATATCACAGACTTTGATTTTTGTCATCTGTACGGATAGAGTGTAAGTGTATTCTCGCCAGATCGCTCGAATGATCTCTCGTTCCACCCATGCCCACGATCAGACTCACTGTCCCCCCCGGCGACCTCAGTGACCAGCAGAAGGAGGCGTTCATCGAGCGCATGACGGATACGGTTAGCCAGTTCTACCGCGAGGAGAAGGACGAAGACGTTCGGGAGTTCGTGAACGTCCGGATTGCTGAGACGGCCGAGACCGGGTACGCTATCGGGGGCGAGGTCATTGGTTGAGACGCGAGTCTCCCCCGGAGCCATCTCCCATTCGTGTGCTCGCACGTGCGGGGTCCCGAGCTTCTCATGGAATCTCAGCGATGCCTGCGCCGAAGTGCACCAGACGCTCATGCCGACGCAAGAAGACATTCTCGACGCCACTGAGGAGGTCCTGCGGCGGTATGGGCCGGAGAAGACCAACGTGGTGGACGTGGCCCGCGCGCTGGACGTCAGCCACGGCACCATCTACCGCCACTTTTCGAGCAAGGCCGCTCTTCGGGATGCCGTGACGCGCCGGTGGTTGCAACGGGTGGAGCGGCCCCTCGCCGCCATCAGCCGCGAGGGGGGACCTGCCGAGGAGCGCCTCCGCCGCTGGCTTGATACCTTGATTTCCACGAAGCACGAGGTGCGCCGCAACGATCCGGAGATGTTTGCCACCTACTACCAGCTCGCTCAGGAGGCCACCGGCATCGTCGACCAGCACGTGACGGAGCTCGTCGATCAACTGGCGGCCATCGTCGTCGATGGGCAGAAGGCTGGGGTCTTCAACGTTGCCGATGCGGAGAGGACGGCCCGGGCGGTCTTCCAGGCCACCGCTCGCTTCCACCACCCGGCCCAGGCCGACGCATGGGACGATCCGACCATCGACGAGCAGTTCGAGGCCGTGTGGCACCTCGTCCGGCGTGGGCTCGAAGCCACGGAGCCTAGTGAATCTGGTCCCAGGCCCGCTTAGCTCGCGCGGACTCATTCGTCGTTCGACCCCCACGATGTCCAAGTTTAGCGAGGGACTCAGCAGGGATGAGGTCGAGGCATATCTGGACCGCCTGGCAATCCCTGCGGAATCGATCAATGCCCCTGGCCTCTCGGCGCTCAGCACGCTCCACCGCGCCCACGTCACCACCGTCCCCTTCGAGACGCTCGCTATTACCTGCGATCCCTACGGCGAGCGGCCGGGCGAAGGCGTCGTCCTGTCGGTGCCGCACCTGCACGAGAAGATCATGGCGCGGGAGCGCGGCGGCTATTGCTTCAAGCTCAACGGTCTCTTCCACTCCCTTCTCGACGCCCTGGGGTACGAGGTGCAGCGCGCCGCGGCCCGGATGATGTCGGCCCTTCGCGTGCCGGCCAACCACCACACGAACATCGTGACGCTGGACCGCCGCTACGTGGTGGACGTGGGGACGGGGCCGCCCACGATCCGTACGCCGGTGCCGCTCGACGGGACTCCGCAGACGGACGCGGTGGGAACGGGGTGGCGCGCGGTCCCCGCCAGCGCGTGGCACGATCTCCTGGCGCAGAAATTTGGACTCCGCCACGCCGCCGACTGAACAATCCGGAGAACCGCGGGTGCGCTCTAACGCGCCGATCCGCGGTTCCCTACTGCTTGTGTCATCACCCGCATGCCGTATTCCATGACCACTCTTGTCTCGTTCGTTCGTGGGGCCTCCCGGGTCCTGTTCCTTTTCGCGCTCGGTCTGGGGGTCGGCCTCGTCCAGTCGAGCGCGGCGCAGTCCTCGCCCGTGCCCGAGGAGGCGATTGTCGAGAAGATTGCGGACGGCTTTCAGTTTACGGAGGGACCGATCTGGTACCAGGGCACGCTCCTTTTCAGCGACATCCCGGCCAACACGGTCTACCAGTGGACGCCGGGCGACAGCAGCCGGGTCTTCCTCAAACCGTCCGGGCACGCCAACGGCCTCGCAGTGAGTCCGGAGGGGCGGCTGCTGCTCGCGCAGCACGACGGGCAGGTGGGGCAACTGGGACCGGAGAGCATGGTGCAGCCGCTGGCGCAATCGTACCAGGGGAAGCGCCTCAACAGCCCGAACGACTTGACCGTGGCCGACGACGGGACCATCTACTTTACGGACCCGCCGTACGGGGTGGAGGACGAAAACCGCGAACTCGACTTTTCGGGCGTCTACCGCCTCAATCCCGACGGAAGTCTGTCACTGCTCACGAAGGAATTTTCCCGGCCCAATGGCATCGTCCTCTCGCCGGACGAGTCCACCTTGTACGTCAATGACACGGACGGGAATGTCATCCGGGCGTACAATGTGACGGAGAACGGCGGGGTCGCAAATGGACGTGTCTTTGCGACGATGCAGGGCGACGCGCCGGGGAACGCCGACGGCATGAAGGTCGACGCGCGGGGGAATCTCTACACGACCGGGCCGGGCGGCATCTGGGTCTACGCCCCCAGCGGCGATCGCCTCGACCGCATTCCCGTCCCCAAAGCTCCCACGAATGTGGCCTTCGGAGGGCCGGAGCGTAAGACGCTCTACATCACGGCCCAGTCCAGCGTCTATCGCATCCCGGTTACTGTGCCAGGACAAGAGTAGTCCTCGCCTCTACCCGCATTGGCGTTCGCACACTGTGCCGCCACCGCCGGCACGAGCGACGTCAGGACGACCGGGCACCTGCCGTGCCACGGTACGGGGCTGCACGGTCCGGCATCTCGCGGTTCGTCGCTCCGGCACCGCCGAGAAACCTTCCCGAAGAAGCACCCCCCAACGGAATTGGCTCGGTTCTGCTCGGCCAGGACGTACCCGCGCTCCGGGGATCAACGTCGCCCTCGGGCGCGACGGCCCAAGAAGGAAACCAACACTCCGGGATCGGGGGAATACGGTCCTCGGCGATCATTTTCTCTACTTCCCGGTTTAGATCCTGCGACTTGAAATCACGTTGGCTTCACAGAGAAATGCCCACGCGCCATGCACATGCCACAGCGTGCCGCCGCTCTGCTCTTTGTGCTCCTCCTTGCCGCCGGGTGTGGATCAAGCAAGGAGGTTATCGTCTCGTACGACGCCGAACAAAACCGAACGACGTACAAAACTCAATCCTACTCCATCTCAAATGCGAAGCTGGACACTGGGCTCGGCTCTTCAAGCTCCGAAACCGTTGACGTGCGGGCTGTTGCTCAGTGCCGGGGATCGGACCGTACCCCCGAGATGGTCCGACTCGTTTTCAAGACAAGCGGAGGGGCCGAGCTTGCCGTCTCCGGAGCAGGGGGGGAGATCGTCGCGGACGGCACTCGAATTACGTGGAACAGCGTTGAGGCCGGCGGAAAGCCCAGCCGGGGCGGGGGCCGGTTTTATGAAGTCCGGGGAGTGTTTGCCACCGTCGATCTTCGTCTCGATCAGTTGGAGCAGATCGCGTCAGCCTCTTCCGCGAATGGATCGATTGGAGGGCGCCCCTTCACGCTTGACGCGGACGTGCAGTCTGGCTTCCGGGCCCTACTGCGAGAGATCCGGGGGAAACCGGCCAGCGCCAGCGCTTCGGAGGGCACATAGTGCTCCTGCGAGCGACAGGGGTCGCCCAAGAGTATCCGCAAGCGTTCGGACGCACCGCCAAGCCTGACCTTCTCGTCGGCCCCCGGTTCAGATCCGGGAGCGACCGGCCGTAGCGGTTTCCGCACGAGCAGGGGCAGGCCCATTTGGTACGTCGGCCCGAGCTGCGGTCGGCACACTGCTCGGGGCAAGGGGGCTAATCTGACCTGTCAGGGCCGGGCGGTTCGAGGGACGGGAGCGCGCGTCGGTCCCGTTCGCCCGCGACTCGCCCCGCGAGGGTTCGCCGAACACGGTGCATGGGCCACTCCGGACACCCCCAGAAGCGAAGGATATACCGGAGCTCGTTCTGAGCGAGGGACACCTCTACCCGAAACCCCATCTCACACTTTTGGTCGCCGACGTGGAAGACCGTAGAGAACTTGCGCCCGAGCCTCGCTAGGAGCTTGCGGGCGGCCTCCTGCTCGTCTGCTCGCATGGACACGTAGCCCCGGAAGCGCTCCTCTCTGGGGGCGCCAGGCCGGGCAAACACCGTCTCGATCCCCTCGATGTCGTCCAGGTGCTCGCGAAGGGTTCGGAGTTCCTCCTCGGCGGAGCCGTCCGGGGACATGGCGGGAGGGACGCTGGGAGTAGGAGGCTAAAGCACCCTTGGTTGCGGCGAGGGATAACAAGTGCCGGGGGAGTTATCCGCTGCGCTGTCTACTCCTCATCCGAGAAGTCGCGGTGGCCAAAGTAGTGCAGGACGTACTTGATTTTGGAGGCCTTGGCCGGGCCGAAGCCGGGCAGGTCCTGCAGGCGCTTCTCAATCGTGTCGAGATCCGCCCCGTCGTTCCAGAGGTTGGCGGCGTTGCCGTCGTACTCCTCGGCAATCTGCCGGGCCACCTCCTGGGTGTTCTCTGCCATCTTGTTGGTGAAGCGGTGCACGGCGGGGGACTCTGCGAAGTGGTCCTGGAACGTGTCGAACTCCATGTCTGCGACCTTGGCCATATCGAGGTGGCCGAGGCGGTCCTTGAGGCGGAGCGGGCCGGTGAAGGCCGACTCGGCCCGGACGCGCTGGTCGTAGAGAAGGCCGAGGAGGGCCGCGTTCGGGTCTTCGCGCAGGCGATCGTCGTCCTCGATGTCGCCGGTCAGGGTGCCTTCCTCCCTAAACCGGTCCATCATGCGGACGAGCCCGCCGGAGAGATCACTGTAATCGATGTGGCTGATTTCGACGGCCATGTGCTCTGAGGAGTGGTTTGAAGGGTGAATGTTTTCCCGAAATGTAGGAGAACGATCCGAGAATGTGTATCGCGAGATTGCAACGTTCCGTCTCAGGCTGTTCTGGGCGTAGAGGCCCGCTAACTCAAGAAGCACCACGTGACGAGGGGGACAGGAAGAGCGGGCCCCCCGGCCTGGCTATCGATATTCGATATCTGCGCGGTCCAGAATGTAGGCGAAGCCCCCGTTTGCCCCGACATATGTGAAGTTGTCATCCTCACCAGAGATGACATCGAGCTTGAGGTTGAGGTCCACGTCAAGGCCGCGAGAGACCGGGATGCGCAGGCCGAGGCGAGGGGCAATGCCCACTTCTGTGGTGCTCGTGCCGTTTCCTAGCACAAACGCTCCGCCCTCAAGACCAATGTACGGCTGTAGTCCAGTGAGGGAGAAGTTATATTTCAGCGCAAGGTTGAGCGGGACAACACTCAGATCGTCCCCGCTGTCTCCACTAAACTGGTGGTATCCGCCTGTTACACCGAGAAAGAGAGCATCGGCCGCGCGGTAGTAGTAGCCCGCGTCGAGTGCAAATCCGGTACTGTATCTTTCACTCTGATCACCGGTCACAAACTGGGGACCTGCGTTGAAGTAGAGCTGATGCTGCCAGTCGGGGGTCTGGGCCGTTGTCACCGAGACCGAGAGGAGGAGTAAGAGCACGGAGGAAGTCATCAGACGCTTCGTAGAGTGGGGCATGGTTGACCTAGGATCTGATTAGGAGCGAATCAAATTCCGGGGAACGGACGAGTTCAAGCAGGAACCGTTACCCCCCGCCTCGGCCATTCTCACTCTTCGAGCCACTGCGCGGCGTCTTCGGCGAAATAGGTGAGAATGAGGTCGGCGCCTGCCCGTCGGATGCCGGTGAGGGCCTCCATCGCGCAGTTCTTGCCGTCGAGCCACCCGTTCTGTGCGGCCGCTTTAATCATGGCGTACTCACCGCTCACGTTGTAGGCGGCCACGGGCACGTCACTTGCGGCCTGCACGCGGTGGATGACGTCGAGGTAGGGGAGGGCCGGCTTCACCATCACCATGTCCGCCCCCTCCTCCAGGTCCAGCATCAGCTCGCGCACAGCCTCCTCGCCGTTGGCCGGGTCCATCTGGTAGGTGTCCTTGTTGTCGGGAATGTCCTTCGCCGGGGTCTCCTCCTCCGACCTCGGGGCCGAGTCGAGCGCGTCGCGGAACGGGCCGTAGTAGTTGGAAGAGTACTTGGCGGTGTAGGAGAGAATCGCCACGTCCGTGTGCCCGGCCGCGTCGAGCGCGTCCCGGAGGGCGCCCACCCGCCCGTCCATCATGTCGGAGGGGGCAACAATGTCGGCGCCGGCCTCGGCGTGGAGGAGGGCCATCTGGCACATCACCTCGATTGTCGCGTCGTTGTCGATGCGCCCATCGCGAACGATGCCGTCGTGGCCGTCGGAATTGTAGGGGTCGAGGGCCGTGTCCGTAATCACCATCAGCTCCGGCACGGCGTCTTTGAGGGCGCGCACGGCATTCGGGTAGAGGTGATCGGGGTCGAGCGCGTGCTCGGCGTCCGGCGTTCTTAGATGATCGGGGATGGCCGGGAAGAGGGCAACGGCGGGGATGCCGAGGTCGGACAGCGTCTCGGCGTGGTCGACGAGGCGGTCGATCGTGTGGCGGTACGTGTCCGGCATGGACGAGACTTCCTCCCGATCGTTCTCGCCCTCCATCACGAACTGTGGCGCGATCAGATTATCCGTTGACAACCGCGTCTCCCGCGCCATGCGGCGGATGTTCTTGGTCTGGCGAAGTCGCCTCGGACGAATGGGAATGTTGTATTCGGCAGAAGGAGCCATAGGCATGCAGATTTGTTGGTCGCGATTCGTGAAACGTGATCCGTGACTCGCGCGGTAAAGTGGGGCGCACGCGGTACTGATCAGGCAAAAAGCCCTCACGCACCACGAGACACGCATCAATTACAGTTCCACCGTCCGTCGCCACTCGGGGCCCTCGGGGCGGTCCATCACCTCAATGCCCAGGGCTTCGAGCGTGTCGCGGATGGCGTCGGCGCGGGCGTACTCGCCCTTGGCGCGGGCGGCCTCCCGTGCCTCCAGGAGTTCGTCGATGGAATCGGCAAGGTGATCCGCGGCCAAATCTGCCTCCGCAGCCTCCCCTGTTCGCTCCTCCGCCTCGAACTCGGGGTCGATGATGCCGAGCAGTGCGTTGGTGCGGTCCAACCACTCGCGGGCGCTTCGGGCCGCGGCCCCGCTGAGGCGGTCCGTTTGCTCGAGGGCTTTCACGCCCTCCAGCGCGGCGGCCGTGGCGGCAGGGGTGTTGAGGTCGTCGCACATCGCCGCGAGGGTGCGGTCGTAGATGTCGTCGAGCGGATCGCCCAAGTCGTCGGGCCCGTCGGCGTCGGCCTCCAACGCCTCGTCGACCCGTTCCGCGGCGTCCTTATAGCGGCGGACGTGGCGGGCGGCGGTGTGGAGGGTATCGAGTGTAAAGTTGAACGGCTTTCGATACTGGCCCTGCATCAGGGCGTACCGAAGGGCCAGCGGATCGACGCCGCCCTGCTCCCGAATCGAGTCGGGCACGTGGTCGTCGTCCGGGCCGGGCTGGATGAGATCCCGGACGGTGTAGAAGTTGCCTCTGGACTTCGACATCTTCTCGCCCTCAACCTGCAGGAAGCGGGTATGCACCCAGTAGTTGATGACCTGATGCCCCGCGAGCGACTGGTTCTGGGCGATCTCGCACTCGTGGTGTGGAAAGATGAGATCCTCGCCCCCGGTGTGAAGGTCGAAGCGGTCGCCGAGGTATTGCATCCCCATCACGGAGCATTCGATGTGCCAGCCCGGATAGCCCCAACCCCAAGGACTATGCCAGTGCATGAGGTGCTCGGGGTCGTGCTTCCAGAGGGCAAAGTCGCGGGGATCGCACTTATCGGGGTCCTCTACTACGTCCCGATCGGTGGCCTCCAACTGCTGGGCTTCGGTGTTGCCGCTGAGGTGCCCGTAGTCTTCGAAGCTCTCGACGGAGAAGTAGACGCCCTGGTCTGTCGTGTAGGCGTGGCCTTTCTCGACCAGCTCAATGATGGCCTCCAGCTGGTCGGTCACGTGCTCGGTGGCGCGGGGGCGCACCTCCGGCTCGCGCAGGTTGAGGGCGCGCCAGTCCTCCAGAAAGGCCTCGGTGTAGTGGCGAGCCAGGTCGTAGATGTTGGCGAAGCGTTCGCCTTCCCGCTCCAGGGCCTGCTGCATCTTGTCCTCGCCACCCGGATCCACCAGGTCGTCCTGCGTGAGGTGGCCCACGTCCGTGATGTTGCTCACGTTGGTCACGTCCCACCCAATCGCCTCGGCGGTCCGCCGGATGAGATCGGCCGTGAGGAACGACCGGAAGTTGCCGATGTGGGCGTACATGTATACCGTCGGCCCACAGCTGTAGAAACGGAGGTGCTCGTCCTCGATCGGCTCGACGGGCTCAGTTTCGTGCGTCAGCGTGTTGTAGAGGCGGAAATCGGGCGACGACATGTGCAGATGGACGGACAGCAGCGTAGGGAGGGACGACGAAAGGGGAAACCGTTCGGCTGTACCCCCGCGCCTCGGGGATTGTGCCGTAACTTTTGCGTGGACAGGACCGGGTGGAGAAATTGAAAATCAGGGGAGACGGAGAAGAGCTGGGGAGGGGGCGGTGTTGTCCGCGTTATGTCGTCGAATCCAGATCGTCGGCATCCCACTGATCAGCCTCGTCGCGGAGCGCCTGCAGGTCGTCCCAGTAGCGGACGATCGTGCGGCGACCCTCCTCGCTCAAGGACACGGTGGTGACCGGCGTCTTGTCTTCAAACGACTTGTCTACGTCCACCAACCCCGCGTCTTCGAGTCGCGACAGGTGACTCGACAAATTGCCCCGCGTGAGCCCTGTCAGACGTCGAAGGAAGGTAAAATCCGCCTCCCCGCAGGACGAGAGGGCCGTGAGAATCGACAGCCGCGCGGGCTCGTGGATCAGCTTATCCAGTTCGGCGAGGCGTTCGAAGGGCACGTCGGGGTCCGAGCTACTCATCGACGCTCACCCCCGTGTCGTCCATTGGGCCGAGAGCGCCGACGAGCAGACGATGATTGTAGAGCCCAGCGCCCGCAACGACCGCCCCGAGCATCGTGTAGCAGAGGGCCTGGACGACGGCGACGGGCCACCCGAGGGCGGGAGGAATGAGCGTGACGCCGATTAAGATGAGCATGGACCCCCCGTAGATAAATTGCTGCCGGAGCGTTGGGGCGTGCAACGCCCCGTTGGCCAGGGGAAGGGCGACGAAGAAGAAAACGAAGTGATTGTCCTCGTAGCCCAGGGTGTTAGGGATGTAAAAAACCAGAGCCACCATCCACAGCAGCATCCCCAGCACACACGCCATCCACGCGGGGAGGGAGATCGAGCCCCTACCCAGGGGAGAGGTTGGGCCCCCATCCTGGGTGACGTGTCCGTACGCTGCCCGGTACCGGCGATGCATGTAGTACGCCCAGGGGGCTGTCAACAAGACCGAACCGCCCAGGAGGGAGAGCGGGAGCCACACGGTCTCCAACCATGTGGGCCGCAGGACGGCCGTCGTCAGGGTCGCGACCGCCAGTAGCACCCCAGTGGGGAGGTAGCACCAGCCCTTCAGCAAGTGGTAAAATCGGGTGTAGAAATGAATGTGGTCGGTCGAATGGGAGGACGCCCCGGGCCTTACATCTGTCGATGGAAAACTCATTGGCGCATGGAGGACGGGCCGGCAAACCAGTTTGCAATGCAAACACAGAGATGCTATTAACTGGAGCGTGTTTCAGAGAAACCTGTTTGCGAAACAAACCATCGGGGGAGAAACCATGTTGGGGGAATGGTGAGGGCCTCGTCCGGCCCGTGCTGCACCACGAGTTGGGCCGAGCCCGCT
>NZ_JBDGQQ010000005.1:0-4195 GCF_042218895.1 Salinibacter sp.
ACCGCTGAGGCGTCCCCCAGGCCGTTCGATGCTTCGCTCTTCTGGTTGCTGAGAGTCCAATGGGCAAAACCTTACTCCTTACGGGTGCAAGTGGGTACATCGCGGGGCATCTGGTCCAGGCCCTCAGAAATCAGGAGGACCCCCTCGTCGGTGTGGATCGGCGGCGGGAGGTGCCGGAGGGGATTGACTCCTTCGTGCAGGGCGACCTGTGCGACCCACAGGTTGCCCGGAAGGCCGTGGCGGGAACCGATCGGATCCTGCACTTAGCCGCCGCCCGGGCCGACTGGGGGCTCTCGGAAGAGGAATACTACCACGACAACCTCGACGCGACCCGGACCCTCATTGAGGCGGGCCGAAAGGAGGGGGTGACGGACTGGGTGTTCTACAGCACGGTCTCGGTCATGGGCCCGAGCCGCGATCCATTACGGGAGGACGCAGGATTCAACCCCACCGAACCCTACGGCGCTTCCAAGGCCGAGGCCGAACAGCTCTTCCGTCAGCTGGCCGCGGACAATCCCAAGGTGCGTGTGCTCATCATTCGTCCCTCCGCCGTCTACGGGCCGGGGAACCCGCCGGACACGAACATCTATCGGCTAATCGACGCGATCTACAACCGGCGGTTTGTGATGGTCGGGTCGGGACAGGCCCTCAAGTCCACCTCGTACATGGAAAATCTGCTGGCGGCAACCTTTTTTCTGATGAAGCGAATGGAACGCGGGCTTCAGACCTACATCTACGTGGACGCGCCCGTGCTCACCACCGAAAAACTGGTTGCGCGCATTTATAGGTTCCTGGGGAGGACGCCCCCGTCCTGGCACGTTCCACTGGGGCTCGCGCGGCCCGTTGCCCGAGTGTCCGACGTGGCCGCCCGCCTCATGGGCATCGATTTTCCGATCACCGCTGCCCGCATCGAAAAATTCAATCGATCCACAAATTTCGACGCGTCCAAGATCCGGGGGGAGGGGTTCGAGCAGCCCGTTTCGAACGAGGAGGCCCTCCAGAAGACCGTCGCGTGGCATCTCCGCCACGAATATGACGCGCGCCTCCCGGACAATGCATAGATTTTGCGGTCTCTTCCCCGTCATCGGCTGATCACGACACGTTCCCTGACCCATGCACATCTGCGTCACTGGGGGGGCCGGCTTCATCGGCGGGCACCTCTGTCGCCGTCTGCTGGACGAGGGCCACCGCGTTACGGCCATCGACAACTTCGATCCCTTCTACCCGCGCGCCATCAAAGAGGAGGGGATCGACGACTTCCCGGCCAAGACGTTCACGCTGATCGAGACGGACGTCTGCAACACCGACACCCTCCTTCAGGCCCTGCACGGAAAAAGTGTCGACGCGATCATCCACCTGGCGGCGAAGGCCGGGGTCCGCCCCTCCATTGAGGCGCCCATGGCGTACGAGCAAACGAACGTGGGGGGCACCCAGTCGATGCTCGAGGTAGCCCGGGAGCACGACATCGACACGTTTATCTACGGCTCCTCCTCGTCCATCTACGGCAACAACGAGAAGGTTCCCTTCGCCGAAGACGATCCGGTACGCCGTCCCATCTCCCCCTATGCCGCCACGAAGCGGTCCGGGGAACTTCTGGCGTACACGTTTCACCACCTCCACGACCTCACCGTCCACTGCCTCCGGTTCTTTACTGTCTACGGCCCGCGCCAACGCCCCGACCTGGCCATTCACAAGTTCGCCCGCCAACTCCTCACCGGCCAGCCCATCACGATGTACGGGGACGGCACGTCGAGCCGCGACTACACCTACGTCGACGACATCGTCGACGGAGTCCTGCACAGCCTGCGTCGCGCCCAGGACCAGCGTCGCCCCGAGTACGAGATCATTAACCTCGGCGGATCGGACCCAACGCAACTCCGCGACCTGATCTCAGGCATTGCCGACGCGCTCGACATCACGCCCGAAATTGAGCAGCTGCCCCGTCAGCCGGGCGATGCGCAACGGACGTACGCGGACATCTCGAAGGCCGGCGAGCTTCTGGGCTACGCGCCGCAGATCCCGATCGAGGAGGGACTCCGAAAGTTCGCCGACTGGGTGACGGAGTACTACGCGGACCGTACTGTACTGGACGTGTAGCGACGACCGTCCGGAACGACGAATGTGATTGTTTGATGGAGACCCCCGACGGCATTGACATCCCTGCCCGCGTCCCCTACCGTACAACAGTCATGAATACGCGCACCCCCACGTCCGCCCTGCTATCCGCGTTCGACGCTCACGTCGGCGCAACCGGGGGCCTGTGTGCTTTTGCCCGCTTTGCCCTGGGCTACGCATATCTCTATTTTTATGTGTTTCTCCCAACGGCTGGCGGTGCGTAAGGCGCGTACGTTCTGATCGCTTCTGTAACCCGCCGGCCGACGGCCTCGGCCCCGGCGGGGTTTTGTCATTTGCGGGTCGGCGGCCGGATTGTCCGGTGGGAACTTCGATTTTCCCACACCAACCCGACCCTGAAGACCATCCCATGTCCACCTCGACCCTCTCCTCCCTGCAGGAGGCCCGCACCCGAATTGACGAGATCAATCAGCGCGTCATCGAACTGCTCGCCGAGCGGCAGGCCGTCGTCGACGAGCTCTGCGACGTGAAGGCCGACACCGGACGAGCGATCCGGGACCCGGACCGCGAGGCCGAACTGATTGGCCACGTTCGCGACGCGGCCGAAGAAGCAGGGCTCCCCCCCGATCTTGCGGAGGCCCTCTTCGACGAGATCCTGGAGCATTCCGTGCAGCGCCAGCGTCAGCGGCGAGACAGCTCGTCCGAGGAGTCCGCCGACGAACCGTCGACGGAGGCCCGTCGTCCGGCTTCGACACAGCCCGACGCGGTGTCCCGCAACGGCACCGCCTCGTCCCCTGATCCGCCTACGCCCGCGTCCACGGCGGAGGCCGCGACGCCGCCGGACGACGTCCCCACCGACCGGGCCTACCATCGCGTGTCCCGCGACCACCAGCCTGAGGACACTGTCGTCCACGTCGGCGACGTGGCCATTGGGGACGGCTCGCCAATCTTGATTGCAGGGCCCTGCTCGGTCGAGTCGCGCGACCAGATTCTGCGCTCAGCCGAGGCGGTGGCGGCGGCCGGCGGGCACCTGCTGCGGGGCGGCTGCTTCAAGCCGCGCACCTCCCCGTACTCGTTCCAGGGCCGGGGGGAGGAGGGGCTCACCCTGCTCGCCGAGGCGGGGCGGCGGTTCGACATTCCCGTCATCACCGAGGTGCTCGCGCCCGGCGACGTGGCGGCGGTGGCCGCCCGGGCCGATGTGCTCCAGATTGGGGCGCGCAACATGCAAAACTTCCCGCTCCTCAAGGCGGTGGGGGCGGCGGACCCACCGGTGATGCTCAAGCGGGGCATGATGGCCTCCATCGACGAGTGGCTGGCCGCGGCCGAGTACATCGTGGCCCACGGAAACCCCAACGTCTTTCTCTGTGAGCGAGGCATCCAGACCTTCACGTCGGCCACCCGCTACACGCTCGATCTCTCCTCGGTGCCCGTCGCGCAGGAGCGTACTCACCTGCCGGTCGTCGTAGATCCGTCGCACGCCTGTGGCACGCGTCGATGGGTGCCGCCCTTGGTGCGGGCGGCCGTGGCCGCCGACGCCGACGGGGTGATGGTCGAGGCCCATCCCTGTCCCGAGGACGCCCTCAGCGACGGGCCGCAGTCGCTCCCCCTTAGCGCGCTGGGGCACCTCGGGGATCTGTTTGGCAACGGCTCGGGCTGAACGACCGCCGAACCTCTCGCTCCGGACGGGCATTCAAACCCGTCGGCGCATCTCTCCCACAATTTGTCTCCTGGTGTACATGAGTGAGCCGTCGGATCGCCCGGACTTTGTGCCGGAGTACAACAAGCCGGACGCACCCGGCATCCACATGAACTTCGACAACACGGTCTCTCTCTACCACATCGTTGAGGAGGAGGACGACTTTGAGACCGCGGCGCAGGACATTTTTGCACTGCTCAAGGAGGCTCAGGACGAATTTCCCGACTGGCCCCGCGTTTTCTACCTCGACATCGAGGATCACATGCGGGACGATGACCGTCTGGAAGAAGAGATGATTGAGCTGCAACAGGAATTTCTGATTGCCGCGATGGGCAAGTTCTTCACTGCCCTCGCGCTACCCCTCGTAGCCGTCGTCAACCCCGAGGATCAGGTCAACGACCTCCCCGATGAACTCGTCCTGCAGCC
>NZ_JBDGQQ010000050.1:0-9360 GCF_042218895.1 Salinibacter sp.
GATGAACACCGACGTCCACGGCCTGCGGTATCTGCCCCTGCTCGTCCTGCTCATCGCCATCAGCCTCGCCGCTCTGCTGCTGGACGCCTGGTGGGGAACGGCGGCCGTGGTGGCGGTGGCCAGCACGGGGGCGCTCCTGGGCGTCCTCTGGACGGTGCGGCCCTTCGCCCGTCGGTTGAACCGACACCGGCGTGAGATGCTGGAGGGCTTCCGCGAGAACGAGCCGATCTGAGACAAAACGGAAACCGAGAAGACGCTCATCGACGCGTTACGCTGCCGAACCGATTCGTCATGACGATCCTCGACGCGTTGCGCCACCAATGGATGCGCCAGTGGCGCTCAACGACTTTTGGCCGAAGCCTGATTGCGGGGCTGTTCCTCCTGCTGGCCGCCGTGTACTTCGGGGGGCTCTTCGTGACGGCGGGGTGGTTCTATCCGCAGGTTGTGGCGGAGGTGGCGCCGAAGCAGGAGCCGCTCCGGCTACTGAACGAGGTTCTGCTGTACGGCGCGATCGGTCTCGTTCCGATGCGCTTCTTCCTGCAACGGTCGGCGGGAAGCGACGTGCGACCGTATCTGCATCTCCCCCTTCGGCGCCCGCAGGTCGTCCGCATCATGCAGGTGCTCTCGTCCCTGAGTCTGCTGAACCTGCTGCCGGTCGTCGTCCTGGCTGCCCTCTGGGGGAGCACGGTGCGTCCTGCAACCTCGGCGATGGGGGCGGCATGCTGGGCCGTGGGGGCGCTCCTACTGGTGGCGACGACGCAGTTTCTGAACAGCCTTCTGCGGGCCGTTTGGGACCAACGCGCCGGGCTCGTGCTCGGCGCGGCCGGCCTTCTCGCGGTCGTCGTGGCGGCCGGCTACTGGACGGGAGGCGGAATGCTTCGGGCCCTGTCGGCGTGGCTCTTCGGCGGGCTCGCAGCGACGCACATCGCTCCTCTTCTCGTCCTGCTCGGAACTGCGAGTGGAATGGCCTGGGCCGCCCATCGGGCGCTCCGCGGCCGGCTCGACAGCGTGCTGGAGGACGCGGGGCGGACGCGCGGGCAACCCGGCGCACTGCTCCGGGGACGAGGCCGCGGGTGGGGACGGGTGGCGTCGCTAGCGCTGCTAGACCTGAAGCTCATTCTGCGCAACAAGCGGCCCCGCCAGATGCTGCTCCTGGGAGTGTTCCTGATCGCGGTGTTTTCTTTGGGAGTCGTGGAGGACGACATGGAGGTCTTCAACGAGGTCGTGTTCGGATTCCTCCTGAGCGGATACCTCGGCCTTATGTACGGGCAGTTCGGATACGCGTGGCACGGAAGACACTTCGATCAATTTGTCCTGTCTCCCGTCTCCTCCTCTACGCTCATCCGCGCTCAGTTTCTCACGGTTGCGGGGCTGTGCACGGTCCCGCTTTTGATCGTGGGCCCCATCGTTGCCGTGTTGGCCCCGTCGCTACTTGAGACCCTGACGGCCCTGCTGGTGTACAACCTGGGCGTGACCGCCCCCGCGCTGATCCTGATGGCGATGTGGCGCCGAGAAGCGATTGAACTCGACCAGACCGCATTTTTCAACTACCAAGGGACCTCGTCGGGGTCGTTTCTTTACGGCGCCCTCGGAGCCCTGGTCGTGATGGGGCTTCCCCTCGCGCTCGCGGTAGGCGTGGGCCTGGGGCCGACGCTCCTCGTCGTCGCGGGGCTCGGGGCCCTCGGCCTCGGCACGGCTCCGTTTTGGACGCGGGGCCTCGGTCGACTGCTTCACAGGCAGCGCCACGCCCTAGCGGCGGGCTTTCGGGACGAGTAGACGGGCATCGGTCCAATCGGCTTCATCACCGCTCCCCTACACACCAATGACCGCCGACGAGCCACCGTCCGATCGACAAGCGTCCGGCGAAAAACCGCGTGCCCGGCGAGGTTCGCGCCGCACCGCCTGCGCGCCGGCCACCGACGAGCGGTTCGGCGTGCCCCTCCGCGGCGTGGGGGTGGGGCCGGAGACACGCTGCGCCCACTACCCCGGCCCGACGGACGTCATCGCCCTCCGCTTCGCGTGCTGCGACGTGTTCTATCCGTGCCACGCGTGCCACCGGGACTGTGCCGACCACGAGGCCGAGCGGTGGCCGCCCGACCAGTTCGACACGTCGGCCGTCCTGTGTGGTCAATGCAGGACGGTGCTGACGATCGAGGAGTACCTGAAGGCGGAGCACACGTGCCCGGCGTGCGGGACGGCGTTCAATCCAGGGTGCAAGCGGCACCACGACCGCTACTTCTGCGTCGACTGAGGCGCAAAGCGTCACGACTGCATCGACCGCGGCAGGAGCAGGCGTTCGAGGCCCTCCAGCAGCCCGAGCGCAATGATCGTGAGCACCGCCGCCGGGACCGTGCCCTCCAGGATGAGGCCCAGGTTGGCCCGGCGAATGCCGGTGAGGATGGGCTGGCCGTAGCCGCCGGCCCCGATGAGGGCGCCGAGCGTGGCCGCGCCGATGTTGATGATGGCGGCAATCTTGATGCCCGCGAGGATGGAGCGGGCGGCAAGGGGAAGCTCGACCCGCCACAACTGTGCCCCTGCGGAGAGGCCGAGGGCCCCGGCCGACTCCAGGAGGGCGGTCGAAATGTCCTTCAGGCCGGTGTACGTGGTCCACACGATCGGCAGGAGGCTGTAGAGGGTGAGGGCCGTCACGGCCGGCACGCGCCCCAGGCCGAGGGGGGGAACCATCATGGCCAGCAGGGCGAGCGCCGGGATCGTGTAGATGATTCCCACCACCGCCAGGATGCCGGGCCCGAGCACGCGGCGCCTGGCGGCCACGATGCCTAGCGGGATGCCCAGGAGGAGGGCAAGCCCGAGGGAGAGACCTACGAGGATAAGGTGATCGGCCGTGTACCGGCGGAGCCGCTCCCAGCGCGTGTCGGGGTTGGCGGTTACGCCTATCCCAAACGTCCGCGACACGTAGCGGGCCGCCACCCGTGCCGCATCCACCTGCTCGACCTTCGACTGCGCGTTGAGGGCCTGCATCGTGTCGGCTGGAATCTGACCCTCCAGCCGCCGTAGGGCCGACACGGCGGCGGGGGCGCGCGTCCGAAGGTCGCGCCGGTAGAGAAACACGGCCCGGTAGGCGGGAAAGTGACCTCTTGTGTCCTCCAGAACGCGGAGGTCGTAGCGCTGGATGGCGGCGTCGGTCGAGTAGAGATCGATTACGTCGAGCTGGCCGCTGGCCAGGCCCCGGTAGGCGATGTCGTGGTCCACGCCGCGGGCGGACTGGGGGAGATCGTAGGCCGCCTTCAGCGAGGGCCAGCCGTCCGCCCGGTCCATAAACTCGTTCGAAAAGCCGAAGGCAAGGGAGGGGTGCTCCCGCAGGTCCCCAATCGTCTGGATGCCGAGCGACTCGGCCTGGGCGGCGCGCATGCCGAGCGCGTAGGTGTTGTTGAAGCCGAGCGGCTGGGTCATGGCTACGCCGTAGCGGGCCAGCGTGTCGGCCAGCGCGTCGCGGTCGACGTTCGAGCCGGCAAGGAGTTCCTGCAGCAGCGTGCCGGTGTACTCGGGGTACGCGTCGATGTCGCCCCGGAGGAGGGCCTCCCACAGGAAGCGCGACCCCCCGAGCTGCTCCCGGTGCACGACCCTCAGGCCCTTCGCCCGCATCAGGTGCGTGCCCATCCAGCCCAGGATCACGTTCTCCGTAAACGTCTTGGAGCCGACCGTCAGCGCGGAGTCGGGCGCCTGCCCGCGTGCCGGGCCCGAAAGAAGAAAGAGGGCCGCGAGCAGAAATGCGCAGGCACCCGGAAGGCCGGCGCCCGGAAGCGAGGCTGCCCGCGGGCCTCCACGCGGGGCACTCCGGCCTGGGCCTGTGCGCATCCGCGTATGCATGTCGCTTCGATGCCGAGCTACTGAGGAGGAGGAAGGAGACGCCATCGGTGCAGGGACGCTAGGAGCCGGGGGCGAGGTGTTCGAGCGGAGCGCGCTGGGCCTGGATAAAGTCCGTTACGAAGGGGGAGGCGGGATCGTCGAGGAGGCCCGCCATGGACCCCGTTTGCTCGATCTGGCCCTGGCGAAGGAGGGCCACGCGGTCGCCGAAGAAGGCGGCCTCCCCGATGTTGTGGGTCACGAAGACGACGGTCTTGCCGAGGCGCCGGAAGATGTCGCGCAGGTCGTCCTGCAGGTCGGTGCGGATCATCGGGTCGAGGGCCCCGAGCGGCTCGTCGAGCAGCAGCACGTCGGGGTCGAGCATGAGGGCGCGCATCAGGCTCACGCGCTGGCGCTGCCCGCCCGACAGTTCACTCGGGTACTGCGAGAGGCGGTCCGGATCGAGCTGGACGAGTTGCGTGAGCTCCTCAATCCGGGCGTCGATCCGATCCTCCGACCAGCCGAGGTGGCGGGCCAGGAGGGCGGCGTTGTCCCGGCCCGTGAGGTGCGGGAAGAGGCCGCCCTCCTGAATGACGTAGCCCATGCGGTGGCGTAGCGACTGGACGTTCGTCCGGGCGAGCCGCTGGCCGTCCACCGCCACCGTGCCGGCGTCCGGCTCGGCGAGCCCGATCATGAGCCGGAGCAGCGTCGACTTTCCACTGCCGGACGGCCCGATGAGGACGGTGGTCTCGCCGGCCCGGGCGGTCAGGCTAATCTCCTGCACGGCGTAGGTCTCGCCGTAGCGCTTCGTGACGGCGTCGAGACGGATCATCGAGGGGCGTGGGTCATCAGGGAGGCGTGGGCCATCGAACGATGTCGGGCAGCGGAAGGACGCGGAGGCGAGGGGCGGCCGTTAATCGGCAGTGAAAGTGTCCGAGCCCAGGATCTTCGGTCAGGGCCAATCGTGAGTATCCTTCTGGAACCCGGCAGAGACAACTTGTGATTTCCCGCCAGCCAACGTAGCTCAGCTGGTAGAGCAGTCCCCTCGTAAGGGACAGGTCACCGGTTCGAGTCCGGTCGTTGGCTCCAGCGACCTCCACCACTGTGCCGAGCGCGCGATGGGTCCTGCCCGACCGGTAGGGCCTTTTGTCGTTTCGGGCCGCTTCGCGCTGGGGTCAGGTCGCCTCGTGCTGCCGGACCCACCGGTCGCCCGACCGCGTGCACTGCACGTGGGCCCCTCGCTCAGAGACGTGCACGAGGTCGTCGCGGGCGAGGCGCCGCACGGCCTCCTGGACCGTTCGGGGGCCCGTGCCCACCGCCCGGGCCAGGTCGTAGAGGTCGGCCCCCTCCTTCGCGTGGACGGCGCGGAGCACTCGCGACTCGGTATCCGAAAGGTCGGCGGACGGCATCGGTCGGGGACGCGAGACGGTCAGAGAAGGAACTACTCGTCGTCCTGGTCCTGCGCGCCGGCCTGCGGATCGGCTACGCTGCCCGGCCCCACCCCCGGCACTTCCATGTCGCCCCGAATCCACTCCAGGGCCTCCTCCCGATCCGCCTCCGCGTAGGTCCGAATCTCGGACATCGGGAAGAGGACCCCGACCTTCTCGAGCCACGTGTCCCACAGATCGTCCCCCACGACTGCCACCTTGTCCAGGTCGCTCAGGTGGCGGACGTCGAATGACAGCTCTTCCCAGCGCTCCTCGGGGTCCCAGTCGTCTACGTCATCCATCACAAGCAGGGCGCGTGCGGTGGTGTGCTGCTCGAGCGCCCCCCGGATGGTGGAGACGAAAGCGTCGTAGTCGTCCTCGGTCAGGGTACCGCTGAATTCAACGCCGAAAACGTTCGTGTCGGGAAGGTCAAGGGTCTCGTGCATAGGCGGTAGAAGGAGGGGAATGAGTGTTCGGATCCAGCGCCGGGCTGCCCGGTGCAGGCAAAAACAACGTAGCACAGGGGCGTACGGCGAGGCGGGCCGACTGTTCGAGCCCGGGCCTCTCCGCCTCGGCGCGCCCTTCTCGACGCGCTCCTAGGGGCGGCAGGAATCGAGTTGACAGGAACGCGGCTGGACGATCATTTTAAAGCCGCTCCCTTCTGTTCTCCGTTCCTCAATCCGTTCAGGCATGCCTCCTCCAGCACGGGACCTCGGTGACTTCGCGTCGCTCTTCCGGCATGCCCGGTGGGCCAACAGCCGGGTCCTAAGCGCGATGCAGGACGCCGACGCGGAGCCTGGGCGGGCGGTCGAGCTGCTCAGCCACCTGCTCCGGGTTCAGGACATGTGGCGCGGACGCGTGGAGGGCACCGGCCACGCCGATCTGTCCCTCTGGGTAGACGAGGACCTGGCGGCGTGCGCCGAACGGGCCGGGGCGAGCGCGAGGCGCTGGGAGGCGCTCCTCGAGCGGTGCTCGCCGGAGGACCTCGACCGGGCCGTCGCGTACGTGAACTCGGAGGGCACGCCGTTTGAGACGCCCCTCCGGGACATTCTCACCCACGTCGTCAACCACAGCACCCATCACCGCGCCCAAATTGCGCTCGTGCTCCGCGAGGCCGGCGTCGCGCCGCCGTCCACGGGCTACATTTTCTACGTCCGGGAGGCGTGACGGTGCTCCCGGGGACGGAAGGGGCCCAGGCACCGTTCGACCGACCCTGAGCAAACAGCTCCCGTAGTGCCATGCGTTCTCCGTGCAGCTTCGTTCTCCTCGCCACCGCGCTGCTTCTTCCCCTGTCCGGGCAGGCCCAGAAGGTCCCGCAGGACGGGCACATGATCGACCGGCTGATGCACCCTGAGAGTGTCGCCCGTGGGAACGGCGGTGCCTTCTACGCCGCCAACATCGGCAAAAAACTAGCCCCCTCGGCAAAGGATGGAGACGGCTTCATCGCACGCCTGGCGGCGGACGGGACGGTTGAGACCCTGCGCTACCTCCCGTCTGCGTCGGGCGAGGCGGCGCTCCACGCCCCGAAGGGCACCGTCGTGCTCGACGGGCGGCTCTACACGGCCGACATCGACCGGGTGGTGGGGTTTGACCTCGACACGCGCACGAAGATTGCCGGCATAAGCCTCGAAGAGAAGGGCGTGTCGTTCCTCAACGACGTGGCCGTGCTGGACGCCCAGACCCTCCTGGTGTCGGCGTCCGACCAGGGCCGAATTTACCGCGTCGACCTGAGTGACGGCTCGGCGACGGCCCTTGAGGCGGAGGTGCCGGGCGTGAACGGGCTGACGTACGCGGCCGACCGGCGCGCGCTGTATGCCGTCACGTTCGGCGGGGCCCAGGGCGGGACGCTGTGGACCCTCACGCTCGGCACCGGCGGAACGGTGCAGGAGACCTCCTCCCGCACCCTCGTGGAGAAGGGACGCTTCGACGGGGTGGCCCTGCGTCCGGACGGGACGCTGCTCATCTCGGACTGGGGCCCGGAGGGCGCCGATAATCCCACGCCGGCCCTCCATCGGGTCGAGGCGACCGGCACGGGCGCGGTCACGACCATCGAGCTTCCGGACTGGAAAGGGCCGGCCGACTTCGTCTGCAGCGCAACGCGGGGCTGCTGGGTTCCGGACCTGCCGGCGGGCATGGTGCGCGTCGTCCGTCCGGGCGAGCGGACCGAGCCGTGAGGGCGCGCCCGCGGCCCGTGCCGGCAGATTGCCGGATTACGCCGTACGGGCCATGAAGTCGAGCACGTGGCGGGCAATCTCGGGGCCCCGCTCCTCCTGAAGGAAGTGGCCGGCGCCGCCGATCGTGACGTCGGGCTGCTCGCGGGCCGTCGGGAGCAGATCGAGAAAAAACTCGCGGGCCCCGCCGAGGATCGGGTCGTCGGGGGCGAAGAGGACGAAGGCCGGCTTCGACCACTCCGCCAGACACCGCCGCGTCTCCCGCATGGCATCGGCCACGGGGCCGCCCGGCTCCATTGGCACCAGGAGCGGCCATGCCACGGCCCCGGCCTTCGAGGCGGCCGTGGGAAACGGGGCGTCGTAGGCGGCCGCCTCGGCACCTGAGAGGCGGTCCGGGGCGGCCAGCCCCCGCCGGACGACCTGGCTGATGGGAAGGTCCGGCGTGTTCTCGACGAACCGGCGCCACGCCCGGAAGGCGGGGCTCTTCTCCTCCGCCCCCGTCGGAAGAAAGGTATTCAGGACGACGAGCCGCGCAATGCGCTCCGGCCGGCGCGCCGCGTAGGCGAGCCCCAAAAGCCCGCCCCAGTCCTGCACGACCAGGGTAACCTCCGAAAGCCCGAGCGCCTCGATGAGCGTGGCCAGGGCCTCGTAGTGGACGGAGAACGAGTAGGCATCGACCGCCGTCAACTTGTCCGAGCGGCCGAAGCCGATGAAGTCCGGCACCACGACCCGGTGCACCTCGGCCAGCGGCGGAATCATGTGGCGGTAGAGGTATGCCCAGGTGGGCTCGCCGTGGAGGCACAGGACGGGGGCGCCCGTGCCCTCATCGACGTAGTGCATCCGGAGGTCGTCCCGGACGGAGACGTAGCGCGGGGCGTACGGAAACGCCGGAAGGCCCTCGAACCGATCCGCCGGGGTGCGGTACGCCATCGGGGGCGGCGCGGGCGTGCGAGCAGAGACGAGAAGGGGGGGGTGGCGGGCATGCTCGCGTCCCCAGAGGATCACTCGCGCGCCAGAGCGCGGAGCCCTGAGGGGGGCTCCCGGTCCTCGACGAACGCCCGCCCTTCCGCTTCTCCCTGCTCGCGGAGGGCCGCAAGCTCCGGGTCGCTGGTCACGTCCCCCTCGAGGATGATGCCTGTGGCAACGTCGGCCAGCCGCTGCCCGAGGTCCCCCTCGCGGGGCAGGCCCTGGCGGCACCCCCGCTCCAGGGTGCGAATGGTATGGTTGCCGACAGGCACGTCCATAGCGCGGCTCGCCCCCGCCACGAAGCCGACGACGTACGCCGCGGGGCGGGCCTTCAGCAGGGCCGGCACGTAGTCGCCGGGCAGGTCGCCGACCTGCAGGCGAAGCCCGTCGGCGACCGTCTCAATAACGTCGTCGGAGCGATCGCTGGACATGGGAGGGAAGCAATTGGTCGGAAGACAGGCCGGGTGGCCCTACGGCTCGGCGGCCCGCTCCGTTCGCTGCGCCGCTCCGGGCGAGCGTCCGAGGGACCACGCGTCGGGGACCGATAGGCGAGGGCGGCCCTGCCCGAAAAGCACGTCGGCGGGCCCAAAACCAGGTCAGGCGGCGGGTGCCCAGGAGTTGCAATACCCCTTCGCGTTGACGGGGCCCGGGAACAGGGTGCATCCGCCACAGCCCTCGCCGTACTTGGCCTTCTGGTAAAGCTGGCAGTTCGCACAGTTCTTTTTCTCCTTCGGGGACTTCTTCACGTACTGGAGAGACTTTACCATTTGCTTGCGGGTCTTCTTCTCCTGATCGGAGAGCCCGGACAGGTCCGAGCAGCTCCCTGCCGAGGCCGTACTGCTCGCCGATCCGGAGCCGGACGAGTCGCCGCTCCCGCCTCCGCACGCGGCGAGGAGCGAACCGCTGGCGCCCGCGACCCCTACGATCCCGAGCGAATGAAGAAAGCGACGTCGCGACACGCGTTTGTGGTCGTCGGATTCCATCTGGTC
>NZ_JBDGQQ010000050.1:9460-15314 GCF_042218895.1 Salinibacter sp.
TCGGATTCCATGGGGCAGGATCGGTTTGTGGAGTGAAAGGTGTTGGCACTCATGATACGCAGAGCACCGAAAGTGTTTGGACGGACTCGTGATGAATGCCGGCTTGCGGGCGTGGGGAAATCCACGACGCTTCTGCCCGACGTTCCTCCACGAGCGGCCCCCGCCGGTCGGGACGCCAGAACGGGGAAACGCGGCCGAGAAGGAAGAATCCTCACTGGGCACCGCCGTTCCCGGCGAAAATCCGCGAGGAAAAGTAAGACCGGAGGAAAGTTCCCTGATTCTCCAAACACGTTCTCTTCGGGAATCTAAGTAGCCAAGTCACAGGAGATAAAAAAGACAGGTTCAATCTGTCCTTCGGCACGGCCCCGTTCGCGCCTCCGCTCTGCCCGTCATCGAACAGGTTCAACAGATCATGTCCATCATCGAGGTGGAAGGGCTCTGGAAAATTTTCGGGGGCCAGCCGGGACGCGCCCGGGCGCTAGCCCGAGAGGGAGCGTCGAAGGCAGAGGTGAAGGCGGAGACCGGCTCCGTGATCGCGGTCGACGACGCGACCTTCGAGGTGCAGGAGAAGGAGATCTTTGTCGTGATGGGGCTTTCGGGGAGCGGGAAGTCGACGCTTCTGCGCTGCATCAACCGGCTCATCGACCCCACCTTCGGAGAGGTGCGCGTGCACGACGAGGAGGTGACGGGCCTCAGCGGGGAGCAGCTCCGGCGCCTCCGCCGCGACAGGATGTCGATGGTCTTCCAGAACTTCGGGCTTTTTCCCCACCGGAGCGTCCTCGGCAACGTCGAGTACGGCCTCGAGGTAAGCGGCGTGTCGCCCGACGAGCGCCGGCAGAAGGCCCGCCGCACGCTCGCGTCGGTCGGCCTGGAGGGCTACGAGGACAGCCGGCCCGGCGAGCTGAGCGGGGGGATGCAGCAGCGCGTGGGGCTGGCCCGGGCGCTCGTGACCGATCCCGAGATCCTGCTGATGGACGAGCCCTTCAGCGCGCTCGACCCGCTCATCCGCGAGGAGATGCAAAACGAGCTCCTCGACCTCCAGGAGCAGCTGGAGCCCACCTGCACGATTCTGTTCATCACCCACGACCTCGACGAGGCCCTCAAGATGGGCGACCGGATCACCATCATGGAGGAGGGGCGTCTCGCGCAGGTGGGCACGCCCACCGAGATCCTCACCGAGCCGGCCGACGACTACGTGCGCTCCTTCGTCCAGAACGTGGACCGCACGAAAATCCTCCCGGCGACCGCCGTCATGCGCGAGCCCGACGGGACGCTCCCGAGCGGGGGCCCGTCGGTCGCCCCGGAGACGCCCGTCGCCGAGATCCTGCCGCTTCTCTTCGAGAGCGACGGCCCGATCGCCGTCCGGAACCGCTCAGGCGAGGTGGAGGGAATTGTAGACCGGAACGCAGTCATGAAAGAGACGCGCCGGAACGCCGAGGGGGAGACCGGGAAACCGGAAGGCCCGCGGACGGAGCCGGAAGCGGCGTGACCCCGGCAGCGCCAGAGGGCCGGCGGCGCCTCCGAGCCGCCTCGGCGCTTCCATTCGAGGGGCCCTTCGCGCCCGGCACGCCTGCCGCACGCATCCACGTTTGCCTCACGCATTTACCACCGGTCATGCAGCTGGACATCGGCGCCCTGTTCGACACTCTCATCACCTGGCTCCAAAACAACTTCGGGCCGTTCTTCGACGCGGTGACGACCGCGATCAGTACGATCGTCACGGGGCTGGAGAACGCCCTGCTGTTTCTGCCGAGCTGGGTCGTGATCCTCCTCTTCGTCCTCCTGGCGTGGCGGGTGGCCAGCCGCGGGGTGGCCGCGTTCACCGCGGTCGGGCTGACGCTTCTCGAGAGCGTCGAGTTTACGATGTTCGGGATGAACGTTGCCTTCGGAATGGGGTTCTGGACGCTCACGATGCAGACCCTCGCCCTCGTTCTCACGGCCACGCTCCTGTCGTTGCTGATCGGCGTTCCGCTCGGCATCTGGGCGGCGAAGAACGACGTCGTGCACGCGATCATCCGCCCGATCCTCGACTTCATGCAGACCATGCCGGCCTTCGTCTACCTCATTCCGGCCGTCGTGCTGTTCGGGCTCGGAACGGTGCCGGGCGTCATCGCAACCTTTATTTTCGCCACGCCCCCCTCTGTTCGCCTCACAAACCTGGGCATCCGACAGGTCTCGGAAGAGGCGGTCGAGGCCGCCCGGTCATTCGGATCAACCCCCGCCCAGCTGCTTTTCAAGATCGAGCTTCCGATGGCGCTCCCGACCATCCTCGCGGGCATCAACCAGACGGTGCTTCTGGCCCTGTCGATGGTCGTAATTGCCGGCCTCATTGGGGCGGGCGGGCTGGGTAAGCCGGTCGTCACGGGGGTCATGCAGCAGCAGGTGGGGCTCGGGTTCGAAGGGGGACTGGCGATCGTTATCCTGGCCATCGTCCTGGACCGCATCACGCAGGCCGTTGGGGAGAAGGCCGGAACCACGACGCCGGCGACGGCATGACCTGCCAACCGTTTTGGCCCGCCACTCACGAAGCGCTCTGGGGGTTGGCCGTCGCGGGAGCGAACTTCTCCGGCACCCGATGTTCCCAGCACCCGACAGGCGGGCCCGGTATCCGTTCCGGCAACGCCACCGCGCTCTTCTGCTTTCCACCACCATACTTCCTGCCATGAACACCCTGAGCACGTTTCTTCGCTCCTTCGCTGCGGCGCTTGCCGTGACGATTCTCCTGACGGGCTGTGGCCAGGACGGGGGCTCGTCGGGCCAGGGGGAGACCCAGCTAAACATGGTCACCGTAAACTGGATCGAGGGGCTGGCCATGACCTACATGCAGGAGCAAATCGTGGAGGACAGCCTGGGCATAGAGGCCGGCGTGAAGGAGGTGCAGGGCCGGGGCCTTGCGTTTTCGTCCGTCGCCTCGGGGGACCGTCACTTCTTCAACGAGGCGTGGCTTCCGACGACGCACCGGGAAAACTGGCAGAAGACCAAAGGCTCGCTTCAGAAGCTGGGCTACACGTACCGGGGCACGTCCGTCGGGCTCGCCGTGCCTACGTACATGGAGGTAGATACCATTACGGACCTTCGGGCGTACCGCCAGGCGCTCGACGGCACGATCAACGGCATCGAGGCCGGGGCGTCCATCAACCAGCAGACCCGCCAAACGCTGAAAAAGTACGGCATGGACGACGAGTTCTCGGTGCTGGCGGCCAGCGGGCCGGCGACGTGGCAGGCGCTGGAGACTGCGATTCAAGAGAAGACGCCCATTGTCGTCGTCGCCTGGTATCCCCACTGGAAGTGGACCGAGTTTGACCTCAAATACGTCGACGGGGCGCACACGGGGCACAACGTAGACATCTGGGGCTATCCAGAAGACATCTTCACGCTCGTGGACAATGGCTTCGTCGAGCGCTTCCCGAAAGACGTCGTTTGCTTCCTCAAGGAATTTGAGGTAAACGACAAGCAGGTCCTGAGCCTCATGTCGGCCTTCCGGAACCGGGGGGAGGCGAGCAAACCGGAGGCCGCCGCGCAGTGGATTGAGAACCACCCGGACGCGGTGTCGACGTGGATGGAGCAGACGCGGGCGTGCGTCGCCTCGGACACGATGCCCCAGCCGCTCCCGGACAGCGCGGCGTACTCGACCCGGCGGGCACAGAAAAACGACGGGGCGTCTCTCCACCAGCCCGGAGACCCGCTCGCGTCAGGCCAGTAAGCAGCTGAGCGGGGCCCCTGCCCCCGGCCCCTGGCGCGCCGCTTCGGGCCCCGTGCCCGCGACAGAACCGGCGCACTTCCGTCCTCGCAACTGACCCCGCAACCCCCAACGACTGCATGAACCTCTTTGGCATGACAGGCCGCCCCGGCACAACGAGCCGCCCCAGCACAACGGGCCGCCCCGGCACGACGAACCCCCTCGGCACAGGGCTCCCTGTGCTCCTCATTGCGCTTGCGCTTCTGCTCCCCGGCCGCGGGGCGGCCGCGCCGGGGCCACCAGACAGCTCCGACGCGCCTCCAGGCGTCCTGGAGAGGCCCGCCGCGCCCGGCCCCGAATCGGCGTCCCAGGACAGCCTGCGCCTCGACGTCGACGTGAACGGCTCGGTGCGCTTCAACGTGCTCTTCCGCAGCTACGGCAGCGACAACGAGCCGCTCTTCCCGGGCGCCCCAAACGTCGAGTCCTCGGCCGACCACGTGCTGGGGGACGGCGGCTTCACGTTCGACACGTTCCGGATTGGGGCCCGGGGCTCCTACGGGCGCCTCCTCTTCGACGCGGAGTACGCCCTCTACCCCGAGTCCCTGGGGGGCACCTTCCTCCACCACGGATGGGTGGGCTACAAGTTCAGTGACATCCGCCAGATCCAGGTGGGCGTAAGCCAGGTTCCGTTCGGCATCCAGCCCTACGCGTCGAGCAGTTGGTTTTTCAACAACACCTACTACCTCGGGCTCGAAGACGACTACGACGCCGGCATCAAGGCCATCTTCCGCCCCGGCAACTGGGACCTGCAGGGCGCCTACTACATGAACGCCGAGCAGACCGACTTTTTCTCCGGGAGCACCGCCCAGCGCTACTCCTACGACGTGGTGCCGACCACGTCGGCGGCCTACATCTCCGCCCGGGGCGTAAGCGAGGCGCACCAGCTGAACGCGAAGGTGACCTACACCGCCGCCCACGGGGCGCTTGGCTCCACGACAGTCGGGGTCTCCGCCCAGCGCGGCCAGCTTCTCAACGAGAACACCGGCGCGACGGACTGGCACGCCGCCTACGCCGTACACCTGCGCGGCCGCTACGCCGGCCTCGACGTGAAGCTGGAGTTTGCCCAGCGGTCAATGAATCCCCCCGGTGTGGACGACGATCGCTTCGTCGTGATGGGGGCGTACGGCCTGCCGAACCGCGTCGCGAGCGACGTTGACGTGTACTCGTCCAGCCTCGCCTACCACGTGCCGGTAGACGTCGGGCCGGTTTCGGAGATCAAGCCATACTACGACTTCAGTCTCGTCACGAAGGACGTGGAGGCCTGGAACAGCAACGCGTCCCACGTCGTCGGCGTGCTCACCTCGGCCGGCCCCCTGTTCGTCTATGCGGACCTGATCGTCAGCAAAGGACACCCGTTCAACCAGCCGTTCGACGCTACATTTCCCAGCGTCCTGGCGGCGCAGACCGACAACACGTGGCGGACGGCCTTCAACGTAAACCTCGGGGTGTACTTCTGAGCGGTCGGTGGCTGGTGGCCGGCGGAACCGGGGCCGGGCCCCCGGGCCTACCGGCGCCTGCTCTTCCGCCGCTCGGGTCCACAGGCCGGCCGTAAGCCGCCGGGCGCCGACGAGAATTACCTGACTGTCACGCCCGTCCCTGCACCCCGAGGGGTCGGTCTTCGTATTTGACTCCACAAGAGCAGGTGTAGAGTACGTCATTCCCCCGCCCCCAGAGCGGGGTCCGGCGGGCGCCGCTGCCACTCAGCCCGCTGCCGCCGGCACGACCCCTGCAGCACGTTTTCTCCTCGTGCAGTCTCCAACAAGCGACCCGCAACCCAATGCCGATGTTTCCGCCCGACGGGTTCCCGTACGTATTTGAGTGTGAGTGTGGAACCAAGGCCCAGGTCACCTACGCCGAGGCGGCAGAGACGGCCCGAGAGGACTGGGTCGCCCGCAAAGCGATCAACCACGTGCTTACCGAGAAGCACGGCTGGGGGGAGACGAAGGGCGGCAAGCGGTGCGAGGAGTGCATCACGGCGAAGAGCACGCCAAAGCCTTAGGTGGAGCCGGGCCCTGTCTCTCTGGGGCCCCACTCCTGGCAACGAGAGCCTGGCCGCCGGCAACGACATGACGCCCCGAAACAACCCGCCCCCGAAACAGCGCGCCGCCTGTAGGC
>NZ_JBDGQQ010000050.1:15414-20932 GCF_042218895.1 Salinibacter sp.
AACGACATGACGCCCCGAAACAACCCGCCCCCGAAACAGCGCGCCGCCTGTAGGCCGGGCACTGCCCCCGGCGGGCGCTGGGAAGAAAGAAGGCGCCGCAGGAGCGGTCAGATGGGGCGGAGGTGCCAGTCGGCCGCAGCCCCAGGAAGGCCGTATCCCAACGAGACGGCGGCGCTACTGTAAGATGGGCTCCCGTCCTCGTGGGCGCGGCACAGAGACAAGCAGCACTCTCCTGAACGCCGGCATGCCTTTCCCTTCGACCGCTCGTCCGCCCGGAGATCTCGCCACTCCCTCCCGCGCCCTGGTCTCGTCGGGGAGGCAGGCCTCCCCGGGCCCGCGAGGGGGCGCGCCGCCGGCAACTCAGGCCGCCCCCCCGATCCTGGTCGTGCTTCTGCTCGCCGGCGCACTGGCGCTCGGGGCCGCGCCTGCCCGGGCACAGATCAACTACAGCGCCCAGTACCGGCCGCCCCTCGATTACCGGGCCGCTCAGACCGAGCACTTTCGGCTTCTCTACCCGGTCGGGGCCGACACCACCGCCGCCCTCTTCCGGCGCGCCCTGGAGGGCCGCTTCGAGGCGACCCGCTCGGTCGTGGGGACGACTGCAGGCGAAGACTTCCGACTGCCCGTAATCGTGGACCCGCGGGCCGACCGGCCGAACGGATACGTGACGGCGCGGAATTTCCGGATGAAGTTGTTCACGGCCCACCCCGTGGGCGCGACCGGCCTGTTCGGCGCCAAGCTCGACAGCTGGGCCCAGACGGTTGCGCCCCACGAGCTGACCCACGCCATGCACCTCGAGATCGACTCCGGGGTCGGCGTCGGCGGGCTGCTCGGGCTGTTTTCCGAGGACGCGTCCCGGGCGCTGCACAGCATCGCGCCCCCGGGGTGGGTGGAGGGCATCGCCGTCTACCGCGAGAGCCAGATCGACCCGGACGCCGGGCGGCTCAACGCGCCGCTCCCGGCGATGAAGTACCGCGCCTCGCTCACCTCCGACGATCCGTGGAGCGTCGGGGAGCTGATGTACCCGAGCCCGTACGAGCGGCCCTCAGGGCGGCACTACCTCGGCGGGGGGCAGCTGATCGAGCACATGGCCGAACGGCGGGGAAGCACCGACTTCTTCCGGCGCACCACCCGGTGGGCCCACCGCCTGCCGTTCCTCGGCTTCGGGGCGGCCCTCTGGATGGGCACCGGCGACACGCCCGCCCAGATCAGCGGCTCGTTCCTCCAGGAGGAGCGCCGAGAGGAGCGCCGCCGCCTCGACGCGCTTCGGGACGTGACCGATCCGGCGGTCGTCGCCGGCAGCGACGGGCTTTCCGTCCGCCGTCCGTACTGGCTGAGCGACTCGACCCTCGTCGCCTACGTCGCCGGCTACGCCACGCGGCCGGGCTTCTACCGGATCGACGCCGCCAGCGGCGAGCGGGAGGCGATCGGCCACCAGAGTGTCACGCAGGGGCATGGCTACGCCCTGGGACCGGACACGACGGCCCTCCACTTTGCCCGTCCCCACTACGACGCCATCGTACGGCGGAAGACCGTCTACAGGGCGCACCGGCTGGACCTGCGCACCGGCGAGGCGGAGCGGGTGTCGACGGCCGGAGGGGTGTTTGCCCCGGCCCCGCAGGCGGGCGGGCCGGTCTGGGCCGCCCGGCGGGACGGATCGTTCAGCACCCTGGTGGTGCTTCGCGGGGACAGCGCGGCCCTGCGAGCCGGCCGGCCGGGCCTCCGCTACAAGCAGGTCGCCCCCTCCCCGAGCGGCGACACGGTCGCGGTCCTGGCCAACGATGGCGGCCGGCAGGGCCTCTACCACTTCTCGGCGGGCCCGAGCGCGCTCGAGCCCTGGCTTCGGTTCGAGGAGGGGACCATCTACGACATGAGCTGGGGGCCGGAGGGGCGCTACCTGCTCTTTGCCGCCGACCCGTCGGGCACCGCGAACGTCTACGCTCTCGATACCCGGGACGGTGACGTTCAGCGCCTGACGACCGTGCGGTACGGGGCACTCGAACCGGCCCTCTCGCCAGACGGGCGGACCCTGGCCTTCGTGCGCTACCGCCACGAGCGGTTCGAGCTCGTGCGGATGCCCTTTCGCCCGGGCGAGGGGCGGCCGGCGGCCGACATCGAGCGCCGCTGGGCCCCCGAGGGGCTGGCGGCCGCGGGGGCGGGCTCCTCCGCCCCGCCCGGCACGACGGGCGGGACCTCGTCGGGAACGGAGGGCCGGCCGGATCTGGGGACCGCCGCGCTCCGCGAGGGGGCCCGGCCCTACCGGGCGTGGCGCCACCTCGCTCCCCGGTCGGTTCGCCCCGTGCTCCCGGGCGCCCTGGAGGAGGCCGGTGCGGCCGCGGCGGGGGAGGATCTTCGCCCCGGAATCGGCGCTCGGCTCTCGGGGGCAGACCCGCTTCGGACCTGGGCCTACGCCCTGGAGGGCTTCTACCGGGCCGGTCGGCTCTGGGGGGAGGCCACGGTGGAGACGGGCCTCCTGCCGGGCACGCCTCGGGCGCGGGCCTTTGCCCGGCCCTTCGAGGCGACGGCCACGCCGGAGGGCGGGCCCGCCCGTCTCGCGGCCTACGAGGAGCGAGGGCTCGGCCTCTCAGCCCGCCAGACCCTCCTGGCCGAGAGGAACGTCTACGTTACCAGCGTGACCGCGGGGCTGGAGGCTCAGTTCCGGCAGACCCGGCCCCTCACGGCCGCCGGCGAGCCGGAGGGGGGCTTCGCGGGCCGCCTCACGCTCCGCCCGCGCCTGGTGGCCCGGTACCGCCTGCAGCAGAACGTCCGCGACCTGGTCCCGAACACCGGACTGGTCTCGGCGACCCGCGTGGAGGCGGACGTCGCCACCTCCGCGCCTGCCACGCCGAGCCGGGCGCTGATCCACCAGACCAACGCCTACTGGCCGCTGCTCTCGTCGGCAAATGTTGGGCTGCGCACGAGCGCGGCCTTCCTGACCCAGAGCCGGGGCGCCCTCTTCGACGCCCAGTCGTTTGTGCCCCGCGGCTACCAGGACCTGGCCGCCGCCCGGCCCGGCCCCGGCACCTACCTGCGCCTCGGCGCCAAGCTCACCTGGCCGCTCGGGTACGTCGATGCCGGGTCGGTGATGGTGCCGGTGATCATCGACGCCCTCTACGGCTACGGCCTCGGGCAGGCCCAGTACCGGATTGAAAGAGGGCCTGGCCCGCCCATTGGGGAGCGGCGCGCCTCGGTGAGCGGCGGGCTGGGCGTGGCGGGTCGGCCGCTCGGCCACGTTCCGGTCCGCCTCGAGCTCGGCCTCTCGCGTCGCTTCGACGCGGGCCCCAGCGCCGGGGGGCCCTGGGAGCCGCACCTGCGCATCCTGACGCCGCTGTAGCCGGGCCCCGCCCGAACGCTTCCCCTCCGGCCGGGGCGGCCGGCCGCTGCCCGACGGCCCCCCCTCTCCGTTCGGGGACGCCCTTCCGCCTGGGAACGCCCCCCACTTGGGGACGCTCCTCCGTCCGGGAACGCCCTGCCCGGCGACTCATCGCCCAGTGGCGACGGTTCGTCGAGCCCCCCGAATCGGGCCGGGCCGGGGCGCGTCTAAGCCCCCGCACGAGACGGAGGGGGCCTACCGGCTCCCCCGCTTCACTCGCACCGGCAAAAAACACGATCCAAGGCCATGAACACCGCCCGCGCCAAGCTGACCCACGACGCCTCCAACTTCGACGACTACGTGCTTTTCATCACGCTGATCGGGCTCGTCGGGGCCCTCGTGATCCTGTAGCGGATCCTGTAGCGGTCGGGGCCGAGGTCCCCGCCTGTCGCTCAGTGCCTCCCTCTCGGTGGCGTACTCCCAGGTGGCACCGTGTCTGCGCGGCGCCTTCCCTGGGAGTGCTCTCCTCAAATATGTCCTCAGGCCTGAATCCTGGAGGCCTGAGCCCTCAGCCGCTCTGCGCCCCCGAGCGCTCGCTGGACGGGTCGGCGCGGAGCACCGCCGCGACGGCGCTCTGAACCGTCTCGGGGCCGACCATCGCCTTCAAGTCCTCCAGGGTCGGCCCGGCGCCGGACGGGGTCCGGTTGTGCGCCCTCGGCTCGCGCCGGTCGGCGTGCGCCGCGAACCAGTACGCGACCTCCCCCTGAAGCTTGGGCACCGGGATGCAGGTTTCCTGCTCGCCGGCCCGGACGTAGGCGAGGTCGTAGTACCCGTCGGTCATCTCTCCGGTCGGCGCAGTCGCAGGCTCCCGGATCGACAGCGAGCACTCGGCACGCGGGAGGCAGGTGTCCAGGACGAGCGCAAAGGCGGCGTTGGCGGCCGGGTAGTTCCCCCCGTTCTTCGCCTTCTCGGCGAAGGCGATCAAGGCCTCGGCGGACCGCGGGGCCGGCATCGCAGCGGGTTCCGACGCGAGCGACGCGTGCCCCGTCATGCGGGCCTCGTCGTGCCGACGGACCGCCACGACCCGGCCCGGCGCCGCCGGCCCGGCGTTGAGGTAGATGATCTCGGCGCTGCTCACCCCGAGGCGGGCGTCCTCCCGCCGGCGGCACGCGAGGCGCCACCCGTCCTCCGCGGCAAGATGTCGGAGCCGCCGCTTCAGCTCCGGGCGGGGCAGTGCAAACAAGGTGTTCCCGTGGCGGTGTCTCGTCTGGTAGTCGGCGTCCATGGCGGCGGTCGTGGGGGTTTGGTCGTCAGGGACGGATCTTGCGGGCGAGCCGCCGGAAGACCTCCGAGTCGGGGCAGTGGAAGTGGTGCCCGCGGTACCGCAGGCGCACCCGCCGGTGGCGCTCCTTGCTGCTGTTCCAGTAGTCGCCGGGCGGGCAGTTGTCGAACCAGTACAGGTTGCAGGCCCGCGAGTGGGCCACAATCTCGTCCGTCCCGTCCCAGTCGGTAAAGTAGAGCACCGTTCGCCCGCCCAGGTCCCAGTCCGCGCCCCGGTCGTCGGTCACGAAGCGCATCGGCTCCGGGTCGAATTTGGCGTCGATCCGCCCGTTCGGGCAGAGGAAGATGTCGATGTCGTCGCGCAACATGGCGCCGGAGGCGATCTTCGAGTAGAACACCGCCTCGTCCCGGCAGGACGGGGAGGTGTCGACCAGCAGCGCCAGCCGGCGCTTCGTGTAGTCCATCTTGCAGTGAGACAGGGGCCGGTTGTCGATCTGCCGGCGCATGATCTTGCGCGGGTCCCAGAACTCGTCCCCGGGGGCTCGCTGGTAGCTCATGTCCTCGGCCACCTTGCCCACGAGCAGCGCAAACATCGACGCCGTCTTGTGTGCCTCCCGCTCGGAGGGGGTCCAGTCGGTGCCCGCCGCCCCCTCGTTGACGTCGTAGGCAAAGTCCCGGATGCCCTCCTCGACCTGCTCGGCCCCGCGGGCGCGGCGGTGCTCGTCGGTGAAGTACGACTCCCGTGGGTCCTCGTCGCCTCGCTCGCCCGAGGGCGGGGCCTCGGAGGCGCGGACCCGGTCGGCCCAGGAGCGGTCGTCGTCCCCCGAAAAGGCCTCCTCGTTGACCTGCTTCCCGTCCTGCTGGGCCGTCTCCTCGGAGACGTCGTCGCGGCCGGAAGCGTCGTCACGACCAGGAGCGTCGCCG
>NZ_JBDGQQ010000050.1:21032-24987 GCF_042218895.1 Salinibacter sp.
GCGGGATCGTCGCCCGGTTCTGGCAGGGGCTCCTCGCCCGGCTCCGGGAGGCCTGAGGGCTCGCTCGGGCCGGAATCGTCCGTGCCGGAATCGCCCCGCCCGGATCCGGACTGGACGTCGCCGGAACGGGCCTCGGGGGTCTCGCTCGGGGACGTCCCTCCCGCGCCCTGGGCATCGGGCGTAGACGAGGGGCCGGTCGACGGAGCGCCGGAGGACGGCGCGCCGGGGCCTCCGCCAGAGGCGTCGTCGGAGCGGGCCGGTGGGCCCGGCTCGTCGCCGGCAGGAGGCGTGTCGGAGGAGGGGGCCCCGCCGGAGGCCGGGTCGGATCTCGCCTGTGGGCCTGTGCCGGAAGGTGGAGGATCGGCCGACGCCTCGGGAGCGGCCGGCAAGTCGGGGTCGTTGCCGGCGGGAGGCGAGGCCGGGCCGCTCCCGCTGTCTCCGTCCCCGCCGTCCTCGCTTCCGCTGCCGCCGGGGGCCGGGGCGCGCTCGGTCGGGGCGCCTCCTGCCGGCCCGCCGCTGTCCGGGACGTCGCCGCCCGGTGGGGACTCGGGAGACGGCTTCGAATCGCGGGGGGACTGCTCGGAGTCACGAAGGGAATTGGGCCCGGAGGACGGCCCTGAGTCGCGGGGCGGGTCGCCGGGGGGCTCCCCGGAGGCCGGGCGCCAGCGGCGCTCTACGGCCGGGGAGTCTTCGCCTGCGCCGGGGGCCGGGGTGCTGCTCGCATCGGGGTCGGACATGGCATGGATTGGGGCTGTGGAGGCTCGGCGCGGCTACGCGGCCAGCTCGCCGATCGTCTGGTCGATTTGGTCGATGAGGAGCCCGGCACGGCTGGCGGTGATCTGCCGCCAGGACAGCTGGGCGCCCACGGTGAGCCGGCCGCCTCGGTAGATGCTCTTGATCCCGTCCTTGACGCGGACGAGCGTCTTTCGGGGATTGGGGCGCTGGTCGGTCGGGCGGGCCACCTCGAACCCCTTCTCCTTCGCGAGCGTGGTCCCCGAGAAGCGGGCCTCCCGCTTCCGGCTCAGGGAGAGCGTCGAGCCCGGGAGCCAGTTCTGCAGGTACGACTCGAGGGCCGGGGAGAACGCCCCGGTCACCGACACGACGAGAAAGTCGTTCTCGTCCCCGAGGAGGCCGATCATGAGGTCCTCGAAGAGCACGTGCAGGGCCTCCCCCTCCGCGATGAGGGTCTCGGCGTTTTCCTCCGCGTGCCGCACGAACGAGTCAAACCCGGGCACGTCGCCGCTCGCGGCGGTGTCCACCTCCTCGCGCTGCCAGTAGTCAAAGACGCCGGCAAAGTAGGGATCCGCCACCGCCTCGCCGGCGTGCCGGGCCTCGACCACGCCGGCCTCGCTCGTGCCCAGGCGGGCGAGCACCGGGGTGGGAAGGTCCGCCGGGGCCGCGACGTCGTGCGCGTCGAGCCACGTGCCCACCAGCAGCTCCTCGAATGTGGCCCGCTGGGCGGCCGGCGCGATGATCTCGGCGCCGGCCTCCGGCGTCCAGCGCAGGTGGATACTCTCGTACCGGGCAATAATTTCGTCCTCGGCGTAGGAGATCACCTCTAGCCCCCGCTCGTCCTGCAGGAGGCGGAGGTCCTCGCGGGTGGCCTGCGGTTCGGCGAACACGATCTCGCCGCGGTGGCCCCACAGGTCCTCGGCGTACCCGTCGTGCTCGGTGAGGGGCACGGCCTCGTCCAGCGTGATGGTGTCCCCCTGCACCCGCACCCGCCCGAAGCGGTCCGGCGCGTCGCCGGGGGGCTCCTGGCGGGTGAGGGCGTCGTAGGCGCTGTCGGTGTGCTCGAGGGCGGCAAAGGCGGCGCTGAGGTCCGGCGCCTCGTTGTTGTCGGGGGCGGTGTAGCCCTTCGCCTCGGCCATCGGCGGCATGGCGGCCTCGTCGTCCTCGGGGCCCCGATCGGAAGCGGCGGGGCCTACGGAGCCGTACGCGCTCGGGTCGAGGGGCTCGCCGTCGGGCGCCTCCCAGCCGGCGTCGTCCCAGTCGGAGGTGTCGACGTCCTCCGCCTTCTTGAGCAGCCGGTGGTTGTCGCGGTCCTTGGTGACGTAGTCGAGCACGAGCTGGTCCCAGTCGGCGTCGCCGGGGCCGAGGACGCTGATCGCGTCGAGCAGCTGCTGGAGCTCCTGGATCGTGCAGCTTTTCTCCATCATCGACAGCTCGCACCGCACGTAGAGGTTGACGGCCGCCTCGACGTAGGGGTGGTTGCCGTGCGATTCGAGGAGGGCCTCGCGGACGAGCGAGGGATGCAGCGGCTCGAAGTGGAGGTACGGCATCCGCCGGTGGGCCGGGCCGGAGAGGTCGCGCTCGTCGTTGAGCGTGATGCAGACGTAGAGGTTGTCCATGTTCGCCTGCACCTGAATGTCGCCGTAGTTGACCCGGCCGTTCTGGAGAAAGTCCAGCAGGAAGGCGTCGGCGGTCGGGCGGGTCTTGTCCCACTCGTCGAGGATGAGCAGCGTGTTGCCCTCGTGGCTGGCCCGGACGGCCTTCGGCAGCTCGCCCCACTGCTTCTTGATGCCGCTCCGCGCCTCCTCGTCGGGCAGGAGGTCGAGGATGAGGTCCTCCTCGCGGCTGCCGGGACTGACCTGCTTGAAGAAGGTGTCCATCCCCAGGATGTCGCCGAGCACCTCCAGGAGCCACGTCTTGCCGGTGCCGGGCGGGCCGAACGCAAAGAAGCCGCCGAGGGGCTTTGTCATCAGCGCGGCCAGCACGCTGCGGGCCCGGCTGCGGGCGCAGATGTAGCCGGCGTCGTTGAGGGCCTCGTGCAGGGCGTCGACGGTGAGGGCCTCGACGGGGTCGTCCGGCGCAGGGGAGGAGGTCGTGTCGGGCATCGTCGGTCCAGCGCGGTCAGTCAAACGGGGGTGGCACGGCAGTGGAGGCCCGGCGCGCAGAAGCTGCGCGCTGGGGCCCTCCGGGACGACGTGGCGTCGGCTCAGCGTGGCGTCGGCTCAGCGCGGGCCGGGGGCCGTCGAGGGCGCCCCGGCGTCGGCCAGCGGTTCGTCGAGGCCGAGCATCTCGGCGCTGCGGGCCCAGAGGCGGGCGGCCGCCGCCCGGTCGCGGGCGGGCTCGGCGGGGGCGGTCGGCTGCTGGCCCGCAAAGTACCGGCCGGACGTCTCTGCGGTGTCGGGCGAGACCCCCACGTGAAGCAGCTCGGCGGCCCCGTCGGCCACAGAGGCGGCCCCCGGCACTATGCCCAGCGTCCGGAACAGGCCCGAGAGCGGGCCGGGGAGGAACCGCCAAAACTGGCTGCCGGGGATAAACCCGGGGTGGACGCTGTTCGACGTTGCCGTGCGGCCGGCCGCGTCGAGCCGCCGCGCCAGCTCGGCGGCAAAAAGCACGTTGGCGAGCTTCGAGTGGCCGTAGGCCGACATGCCGGCGCGGCTCGCCTCCCCCTGCGTGCGGTCAAGGTCGAGCGTGGCCCCGCGGTGGGCCTCCGACGCCGTCGTGACGACGCGAGCCCCCTCGCGCAGGTGGTCCAGTAGGCGAGCCGTGAGCAGGTACGGCGCCAGGTGGTTCACGTAAAAGGTCATCTCGATCCCGGGCCCGACGAGGCGCTTCTCCTGGAAGAGACCCCCCGCGTTGTTGAACAGGAGGTCGAGGCCGTCGGTCCACGAGCAGGTGGCCTCCGTCAGCCGGCACACCGCGTCGCGATCGGTGAAGTCGGCCGCCACGAACGCCGCGTCGGCCCCATCCTCCCGGATCGCGCCGGCGACCTCTTCGCCGGCCTCCGGGTCGCGCCCGTGAACGAGCACGTCGGCCCCGAGCCGCCCGAGGGCACGGGCAGTGGCCCGCCCGATGCCCCGCGTCGAGCCGGTGACGAGGGCCGTCGTTCCGGAGGCGTCGACGTCGCCGACCCCGGCGAGGGTTTCTGGAGGTGCAGACATGAAAGCGTATCGTGCAGGTTGGGGGATCGCAAAGAATGTGTCGCCACCGGGGAGAACCGGCCGGG
>NZ_JBDGQQ010000051.1:0-22481 GCF_042218895.1 Salinibacter sp.
ACGGGATGGGTGGGCTGATAGCGGTCAGCGTCCATGGGGAAGAAGCGTGCTGCGGGAAGATGAAATCGAGACGAGTGGCGCTACACCTTCAAAAAAGCGCTTTCACAGATGGTACTGATACGGGCGGGTGGAAGACACGTTGCACTCGTTCCGTCTACCCTGCGTCAAATCCATGACAGTTGGAGGCCTTCTTTGATGGACCACAAGGACGGACTTGCCGGACGAGACCGGATCCTCAGGAGCCAGGCAGAACCACGTCGAGCGGCTCATCTGCGGGTGTGCGGTAAACGCGGACGTCGTCGTCGGTCGTCACGATGCGACGCGACGGCTGCTCCTCTGCCATGCAGACGAGACAGGCATCGGCAAAGGACATGGGCTGGTCCGCGTAGGGCCACATTGAATCGTGGACGTGGCTAACGTGCTGAGTGTAAGAGAACGACAGATCGAAAATTTCTCTCCCGAGGATTTTCAGCAGATGTGCCGGCCCTGTGGGCACAGGCTCCAACAGGTGAAACGTCTCCGAAAGCACCGCTTCGCAGGTACAAAGCGGGGGGACACCCGATCAAACTGCTGTTTGGCCCACTCGTGATGCTGATCGTGCTTGTGGAACAGCCCTACAAGTACGCCCGTGTTGAGGAAGGTCTCAGTCCGTGCCATAATCCTCCATGTGCTTGGGATTGGTGGACAAGTCCGTGGGGGCATCCGAATCCGGTTCCACGCCGACCAGATCATCAATCTGCTCCAGCGCCGATCCCGACTGCGGCTCTTCGGCCCCGTTTTCCACCAATTCGCGTTCGACGGCCTTTCGAACAGCCGCCTTCTGCGTGGTGCCTTCCCGCTCCGCAAGCCGCTCGATCTTTTCCTTCTGACTGGGCGTGACGCGCATGCCAAACCACTCGGTCGCTTTTTCGGGCATGGCTGGAAGAAAGGTCGATCAACGAGAACGCCTGAAGACGTACTTTTCCCCGTCCCCGGTGTTGCAACATTTCGATCCTACGTTGCAGCGACGAGGGCCTACAAGCGTCCCGGATCCGTGAGATCTACGGCTCCGGAAACGTTCGTCCCATAATCACCGGGCCGGGGGCGCGGCGCAGAACGCCCTCGGCGACGCTCCCGAGCACGGATCGCTTCACCCCCGAGAGTCCGTGCGTCGCCATCACCAGAAGGTCTGTGGGCGTGGAGGCGAGGTCCAGGAGGGTGGGCCCCGGATCCCCGGACTCGACAGCGTAGGAGAGGTCTGTCCCTTCCGCCGAGACAGAACGCCCCCACTTCTCGAGCTCGGTCCGCACCCTGTCCTCGATTTCCTCCGGAGAGAGGTCCGAAAACTCGACCTCGTAGACGGTGGGAATTTTCGGGAGCTCGACGACGTGGACGAGTGTGATCGGGGCGTCGTAGACGGTCGCAAGCCGGGCCGTATACCGGAGCGCCGACCGCGACGCATCGGAGAAGTCGATCGGGGCCACGAGGCGCCCGATGGACGCGGGCTCTGGCGCCTGCTCGCCGTCCTCCCCTGTCCGGGCCGTCAGCACCGGGCACGGCGCCGAACGGAGCACCTCCTCCGCCACGCTTCCGAAGAGGACACGCTTCACGCCGCGGCGACCGTGCGTCCCCATCACGATGAGGTCCACATCACGATGAGGTCCACCTCGTGCACCTCGGCGTACTGCATGATGGCGGGCGCAACGGTACCGCTCCGCTCGACGACGAAGGACAGGTGCTCGTCGTCCGGGGCCAGGGTCTCTTGACAGTGCTCCGCGAACTGGGCCTTGAGCTTTTGCTGGCCCGCCTCCGGGGACGGCTCGCCTCCCACGAACGGGCCCATGGCCACCTCCTTCACGTGCATGAAGTGGAGCGTTGCCCCAGTGCGGTCGACGAGGTCGACACCATAGGCAAGTGCCTGATTCGAGGACGGAGAAAAGTCACAGGCAAAAAGGATGTCGTCGATCATTGTCCAGGCGGGGCGAATCGGTAAAAGAGCAACACGGAAACGACGAGCACGCACCGTCGCCTTCTTACAATTCCTGGTCCTCCGAGAGAGGTTCCCCGGCAACTTCGTAGGGGCAATCCACCATGATGCCGGACGTCCCGGAACTCCCCTGATCTCTTCGATTTCCTTTGGGCACTGCCCGGTGGTGCTGCTCCGCGAGCGCGCCACTCGAGGCCCTTCATCGCTCTGCCGAACAACCCCTCAGTCCCGTGGCCAAGCTCGTCGTTCCCGGAGGCAACGGATTCATTGGTTCCGAAATCTGCCGCGTCGCGGTGCAGAACAACCACGACGTAGCTGCCTTTGGCCGCACCGGGCGTCCGGCCCTCACGCCTGCCCGGCACCCCTGGACCCAGGAGGTCGAGTGGCGGGCGGCCGACGTATTCGAGCCCGACACGTGGCGCGATCTGCTGGACGGGGCCGATGCGGTCGTGCATTCGATCGCGACGATTCAGGAGGATCCGGACCGCGGCGTGACGTTCGATCGGGTGAACGCGGAGTCCGCGCTGCTCGCGGCCGACGAGGCGGTGGAGGCGGGGGCCGACGCGTTCATCTTCCTGTCGGTACGCGACAAACCCCCCGTTGTCCCCCACAACTTCCTGGCGTCAAAGCGTCGGGCCGAGCGGACGCTCCACGAACAGTACTCGGATCTCCGCACCGCATCACTCCGGCCGAACCTCGTCTACGGCGACCGGCAACGAGGCACGTCCACGCTCGCGGCCGTGCTGAACCAACTGAAAGGCGTCCGCCCGCACCCCTACGCCTCCGATCCGGGCCGCCCGCTCCCGGTGGAGGTCGTCGCCGCCGCGGCCGTGCAGGCCGCCGTCACCCCCACGCTGGAGGGCATCCTCACCGTGCCCCAAATCGACGACGTCGGTCGCACGAGCGGGCTCATTGATTTGGAGGAGATCACCGAACCGTCGATCACGCCCCTGCTCCTTGGCCTGGGCGGCGCCGCCATCAGCGGCTGGCTTCTGTCCCGCTGGCTCCGTCGGGAGGGGGAGGCTTCGTAAATATGCTTCTCGGGGTCCGCCTGTCATGCCGGGGGACCGAGCGCCCGACTGATGTGCTTCTCGAGGGAGCCCTTAATCCCATCGATGACGTCCTGCCCATCCGGCGTGGATACGGAGATGGCGTGGATGTAGATGGCGGACCGGTCCGGGGCCACATCCAGGCTGAGCGTGCCGGGCGTGAGGGAAATCATGTTGGCCAGCACCGTAATCTCCCGATCGGTCTGCACGTTGAGCGGATACTCAATGACGGCGGGGCGAATGGTCAGCGTCGGCTGAATCACGTACCACACCACCTGCAGGGCCGAGAGCACCACCTCGCGGACGAACACGACGATCAACACCAGGTTGCGCCACATCCGGCGGAGGGGCCGACTCGCCGGAAAAACGCTCGGTTCGTCCCGGTTGAAGAGGGGCCGACAGATGCGAAGAATGACCCACGAAAAGAGGGCCCCCAGAAGCAGCGTGCCCGGGCTGAACGATGCCTGCAGGGCCGCCCAGACGAGCGTCATGAGCAGAACCCGAACGAGCGTAACCATCACTGTCACCTCCAACCGTCAACCAAAAGCAATCAGATCGCAAAACCGAACGAAGACCCCAACCCTCAACGCATAACCCTCAACTCTCAAACGCCCACCCTACCCCCCCAGCACCGCCTCAATGTACGGCCCGGTGTCCGTCAGGTGAACGGCCGCCTCGTGGGCAAACGCAAAGACCGGCTCCGCGTAGCAGCCGACGATGAACAGCACGAGCGCCAGCGCCGCCACGGGGCCCTGCAGCAGCGACCGCACGTCCCACGAATCGCCGGCCCCGAAGTCCTTTAGGTCCTCCACCTGCGGCGGCGACCAGAACGCCCGTCCCCACACCTGGCCCACCACCAGCAGCGTGAGCACCCCCACGACCAGGGCCACGGCGACGATGACCCACTGCCCCTGCGCGAGCCCCGCCTGGATGAGCGTCAGCTTGCCCCAGAATCCGGGGAACGGGGGAAAGCCCGCCAGCGAAAAGGCCGGCACGACGAAGGCGGTGGCCAGCAGCGGACGATATTCGTAGAGCCCCCCCATCCGCCCGATCTCCGAGGTGCCCGTCTCCCGCTCCATGAGGCCGCCGATGAGAAAGAGGGCCGTCTTTACGGGGACGTCCTGAAACACGTAGAACACCGCCCCCGCCAGGCCAAGGGTCGTAAAGAAGCCGAGCCCCATGACCACGTAGCCCATCGCACTGATCACCAGGAAGGCGAGCAGGCGCAGGACGTGCCGCTGCACCAGCGCCCCGAAGACGCCCAGGAGCATCGTCGCCCCGGCCACCACGAGCAGCACGCCCTGGGTGTACCCGGAGGGGTCGGGAAACAGCAGCGTGAAGATCCGCAGGAGCGAATAGATGCCCACCTTCGTGAGCAGGCCCGCAAAGATGGCCGCGATGGGCGCCGGGGGCGTGTGGTACGAGGCCGGCAGCCAGTAGTAGAGCGGGAAGAGTGCCGCCTTGATGCCGAACCCAATGAGGAACAGCATGGCCAGCACCGGCCCGAGGCCACTCTCCTGCACCGATCCCATGCTCCCCGCGAGATCGGCCATGTTGAGGGTGCCGGTGAGCCCGTAGAGCAGACCGATGGCACTCAAGAACGAGGCAGACGCCACGAGATTGATCCCCACGTATTTTACGGCGCCGTCGAGCTGCTCCCTCTCGTTCCCCAGCACCAGGAGCGCGAACGACGCAATGAGCAGCACCTCGTACCAGACGTACAGGTTGAACAGGTCGCCCGTGATGAAGGCCCCGTTGATGCCCATCAGCAGCAGGTGAAACAGCGGATGGAACCCAAACCGCTCCCGCCTCTCGTCAATGCCGGCCAGGGCATACACCGCCACGGCGAGGGCCACGAACCCCGAGGCCGCCAGCAGGCCGGCGCTCAGCGGATCGACCACGAGGGTGATGCCGAAGGGCGCGGGCCAGTCCCCCATCTGCACCGCCCGAATGCCGTGTACGTGCACCTCGTACACAATCATCGCCCCCACCCCGAACAGCACGGTCGCGCCCAGCACCCCGAGCGCGCGCTGCACGCCCCGATACCGACGGGCCAGCAGTGCACAGGCCCCGGTGATGGCGGGGACGATAATGGGAAGTACTAGGAGCGTATCCATACCGGACAACCAATCAGCAGTAGAGGATGCGGGGACGGGTCGACGCGGAGACGCTTACGCAGGCAGGCGTTTCGCCTCCTCGTCCACGTCCAGCGGCGGGTCGGACTCGGACGCGCGGACGTCGTCGGACTCGATGCTCTCCCCCTCGGCAAAGTGGCGGTACACGAGCACGAGCGTAAACGCCAGCAGCCCGAAGCTAATCACAATGGCCGTGAGAATCAGGGCCTGCGGCAGCGGATTGGCGTACGGTTCCGGCGGCACCTTGGCCCCGTACGGGATCAGGGGGGGCTGGGCCGGCGTGAGGCGTCCCATGGTGAAGATCAAGAGGTTGACCCCGTTGGACAGGAGAATGAGCCCGATCACGAAGCGCAGAAGACTTCGCCGCATGAGCAAATAGAAGCTCGCGGCCAGCAGGACGCCGCTCACAATGGCCGTGATCTGTTCCATGGTGTGAAGGGATTCAGAACCGAATGATTAAGGCATGACCTCAGCAATTCGCCCTCCTTTAGCTTCTGCTATTTCGTATTGCGCATTGCGTAAAGGGTGACGCGCAAGATACACGAAATACGCAGTACGAAATACGCAACACGCAATCACTCTTCCGCCAGTCCCGGCAGCCGGTCCTCCACCGAGAACACCATCAGCAGGGCGGTGCCCACGACCACCAGCATGACCCCAATGTCGAACGGGAGAGTCGAGCCGAGGTGCAGGTCGCCAAGAACCGGGATGTGCAGGTCCACCCACAAGCTGGTGAGAAAGGGCTCCCCGAGGACGAGGGCAAACACCCCCGTGGCGTAGGCACAGACGAGCCCGAGCCCGAGGAGCGTATGCGGCTCAACCTGCAATACCCGTCGCGCCGCATCCACCCCCGCCGTAAGCACGTACAGGACGAACGCAGACGCCGCGACGAGCCCGCCCACAAAGCCGCCGCCCGGAAGATTGTGGCCGCGCAGAAGCATGAAGAGCGAAAACAATAGCAGCAGCGGCACCAGCACACGGGCCGCAACGCGCAAAATGAGAGAATACAGCATGGGTCCCTCGGGTCGGTGAATGCAACGTGTGAAGGCCTATGTCCCGGTCGCATCCCCCTCAGCAGCCCGATCTTCGGGAGAGGCCTCCGTCGTCAGTTCCGGCTTCTCCTGGCGCGGCATCCGCATCAGCACGTACACCCCAATCGCGGCGATCGCGAGGACCGTGATTTCCCCCATCGTGTCGAGCGCCCGGAAGTCGACGAGGATCACGTTCACGATGTTGTGCCCCTCCGCTTCCGTGTAGCTCGCCTGCGCCATATATCTGCTGATGCGCAAATTCAGGGGCGTCTGCACAATCACGCTCATGATCAGGGTCAGAAGCCCCCCGCACCCGATCGCGACGAGGCCGTCGCGGAGACGGATGCCGAGAGACTCTTCCCCCTGAATGCCCGGCAGATGAACGATCACGATCACCAGCAGGATGAGGGTGAGCGTCTCGACGGCAAACTGCGTCATCGCCAGGTCGGGCGCGCCGAAGAGCATGTACAGCAGTGCGACGCCGTACCCCCCCACGCTCAGCGCCAGAATCGCAACGAACCGATCGTGCGTGCGCACCGCCACGACCGCCGACGCAATGATCAGTCCCGCCAGGCCCACTTCGTAGTATTCCACATCGGGCACTCCCCCCCCGAGCGAGAACACGAGCGGACTCTCTTCTACCAGGAATCCGCCTCCCACCAGCACCAGGATGGCCGAGAAGGTCGCGAAGAGATACCACCGAAAGCGTCCATTCTGCACCAGGCGCGTCACCGTGTGGCTCAGGGACGACACGGCGTACAGTCCCCGCTCAAACACCCGCCCTGGACCTTGCCCGAAGAGCGTCCCCAGCCCCGTCATGAACACCGTTTCGCGCAGCCCCTCCCAGTAGGCGTAGAGGGCAGCGCCCAGGGCAAAGGTCACCAGGCTCGCGATCAGCGGGAGATTAATGCCATGCCACAGCGCAAGGTGCAGCTCAGCGGACTCTTGCAGAATGCCCGCCCGGGCGGCCTGGAGCAGCGAGTGGTCGATGAACGCCGGGTAGACGCCAAATGCGAGGCCCAGGACGCCGAGCACCAGCGGGCCGCCCCACATGCTGACCGGCGCCTCGTGCGGGTCTCGCGTAAAGGCTCCTTTCAACTCCCCGATAAACGGCTTCAGTCCCACGAGCAGGCCCGAGCCCACCAGGGCCGCGTTCGCCAGCACGCCGGCGCCCAGAATCAAGGGCCCCCAGGGACCGCCGTGGAGCGCCGCCTCGTAGGTGACTTCTTTCCCAATGAACCCGAACAGCGGCGGAATGCCCGCCATCGAGAGCCCCGTGGCCACGCCCCCCGCCATCGTCCAGGGCATCGCCCCGCGCAGCCCGCCCAGCTCCAGCAGGTCCCGCGTCCCGGTTTCGTGGTCGATGCTCCCCGCCATCATGAACAGGCCGCCCTTGTAGAGGGCGTGCACGACCGTGAATGTCACCATCGCCTTGATGGCGGTCTTCGTCCCAATCCCCAGCAGCAGGGTGAGGAGGCCCAGCACCATGACCGTCGTGTAGGCCAGGATCTGCTTCAGGTCGGTGTACCGCAGCGCCAGCCAGGCGCTCATCAGCATCGTAAAGCCGCCCACGATGCCGAGCGTACTGGCCCAGACGGTCGTGCCACCGAGGACCGGATGCAGGCGGGCCAAAAGAAAGACGCCCGCCTTTACCATCGTGGCCGAGTGGAGGTACGCACTCACCGGCGTGGGGCCCGCCATGGCCGCGGGGAGCCAGAAGTGAAAGGGAAACTGCGCGGACTTCGTGAACGCGCCGGCGCAGACAAGAACAAAGATCGCAAGGTAATAGGGATGCCCCTGTACGGTGGCCCCGAGGTCCAGCATCTGGCTAAACTCCCAGGTTCCCGCCACGCTGCCCAGGAGGATGAGCCCCGCCAGGAGCGCCAGTCCCCCGCCCCCCGTCACAATCAGGGCCTTCCGTGCGGCCCGCCGCGACTCCTCCTCGGTGTGGTAGAACCCGATGAGCAGAAACGAGGTGAGGCTCGTCAGCTCAAAGAAAATGAAGAAGACGAACACGTTGTCGGCCACCACGAGGCCGAGCATCGCTCCCATAAACGCGAGCAACTGCGTGTAGAAGCGGCCCAGCTGATGGTGATGGGCCAGGTACCCGCCCGCATAGACGACGATGAGCGTGCCAATGCCCGTGACGAGCAGCGCAAAGAGGAGGCTCAGCCCGTCCAGATAGAACGAGAGCGGCGTGTCCAGCGATGGGACCCACGCGTAGGAGTGCCGAAGGGCCTCTCCGTGGGCCACCTCCGGCAGCGTCTGCGCAAAATAGGCAAAGACGCCAAGGGGGAGCAGCGCCAGCACCCACCCCGAGGCGCGGCCCAGGAGGCGCACGACCAGCGGGGCGAGGGCCGCACCAACAAAGATGCTAAGGACAGCGAAGAGCATGACCGAAACAGCCTGAGGGGAAGAGTCGACGCAGGACCACTCTGAACGGACCGCACGCTAGGCAGCCAAGTCGGAGGGGCCGGAGTCCCCCCGCATCTGCACATCGGCCTCGGTCAGTGGCTCTTCCCCCTCCCGCCGAAGCTCTTCGTACTCCGCACCCCAGTCGTCAAAGGCGGTCTCCTCCCACAGCGCCACGTCTCCGAGATAGCCCGCCCGGCCAATCATGTGGGCCGAGACCGGAGCAGTAAGAAAGACAAACAGCAGGGCCGCAAGGGCTCGGGCGGCGACACTGAGGTCCCCGAACGCCACGGCCGCGGAGATGAGCATGAGGCCGATGCCGAGGGTGCCAGCCTTTGTGACGGCGTGCATGCGAGTGTACAGGTCGGGGAATCGAAGCAATCCCACCGCGGCCACAAGCATCAGGAACGTCCCTCCGGTCATCAGGAGAGCGGCGAGAATGTCGGTCATGAATCCACAAGGGCTTCTCCGGAACGAACGCGCTCAATGTATCGGGCCACGGCCACCGTGCCCAAAAAGGCCAGGAGCCCCAGCACGAGGGCCACGTCAATGAACGCTTCTTCCCCAGCCAACACGGAGTAGGTGGCCAAAAATCCCATGGCGAGGAAGGCCACGAGGTCGAGGGCGATCATGCGGTCCGACAGGTGCGGCCCCCAAAGCACACGGAGGAGCGCGGCCAGAAGGGAGAAGCCCAACACCCCCAACGATAAATAGCTGGCCCAGAGCAATGGGCCTTCGACAGCGCTCATCGACCGACACGTTTCGATGGCAGAACGAGGACCTGCGCCACAAGCAGGCGCATGTTGCACGCAAGAGGCATAGTAAAGAGGGCGGACGAGAGAGTCCAGTGGGTCCTTGCAACCGACCGTGAAATCTCGACCATGCAGGGACGCAGCCGATCGTATGGGATGCGGGGCAAGTAATGCTTCCCGCTACACAAAAGGGGATGACCGCACGGCCATCCCCTCGTTAGAACGCGACTCGCGACCTTCTCCGGCCGCAGCACCGAGCTACGCCGCAACGATGTGTTCGAAGTTGTCCCCCACGGCGTCCCAGTCTACGACGTTCCACCACTCGTCGACGTAGGTTCCCCGCTCGTTCTGGTAGTTCAGGTAATAGGCGTGCTCCCAAACGTCGACGCCGAGAATGGGAGTGTCCTCCTCCATCAGGGGATTGTCCTGGTTGGGAGTGCTCGTCACGGAGAGTGCGCCGCTAGGATGGGCGACGAGCCATCCCCAGCCGCTGCCAAATTGTCCCGTCGCGGCACTCTTGAACTCGTCCTGGAATGCTTCGAACGACCCAAACTGATCCTCGATGGCGTCGCCGAGGTCTCCATTCGGCTCTCCCCCTCCGTCCGGCGACATGGTGTCCCAGAAGAGACGGTGGTTGTAGAAGCCCCCACCGTTTTGGCGCACTGGCGTCCGAACATCTGCCGGAAGGGTGTCGATGCCGGCGAGAAGCTCTTCGATTGAGTGCTGCTGAAGGTCGTCGTGTCCCTCAAGCGCGTTGTTCAGTTTCCGGGTGTATCCTGCGTGGTGTTTGTCGTGGTGGATCCGCATGGTCTGCTCGTCGATATGCGGTTCCAGAGCGTCGTACTCGTATGGCAAATCAGGGAGTTCGAAGGCCATAGGTGGCTCCTTTGTTTGTTGGTGGGTATTCCGACTATTTCTTCATACTAGCATTCTGGCGAACGCCACAGAGATGGATTTTGTTTTCGCCAACCACGATTACCATTCTTTTTCTTACCCGCCCATCCAGATCCGTATGAGCACCGTCCCCGCCCACACAAAGAACACGGCGTAAGCAAGACCTCCGGCTCGTTTCCAGCGTCGTGCCTTGCGGCCCTTGTCCGCATTCTCTTTCATTCGACCGACGGCGGTGAGCCCGCCCCCCACCCCGAGCAGAAGCAACCAGGCCGCGTTTCGGTAGTCGCCCCAGTACAGCATCCAAATGAGACTCAGTCCCAGAGCGGCGTACAGAGCAGCAACGGCCGTCCAGTTGAGAGATGACGATTCTGAATCGGGAGCGTTTTCCATCGGCGCCTTCGGATGACTTCGATGGGCTGCTTCTCATCCTATCCTCCGTAGGCCAGCCAGGATTGCAGGGCCTGAACGAGTTGAATGGCGTGCCAGAGGACGATCGGACCGAGGATCCCCCATCCCAGCCGTCGGCACCACAACTGTCCGGTCACGTTCCGGCGCCTCAGAATCCTCGACAGGGCAAGACATCCCCCACCGGCGCCAAGCCCTCCAATCTCTGCGGCAGACCTGTAGGATCCTGATGCGAGGAGCCCGACAGCTCCCAGTACCAGTACGAGCGTGAAGCAGAATACAAGATAGAGGCGATGCGTCGGATGCTGGGGCAGCCGACGCCCGAAGGAAAGTCCGCGGTCTTCTGGGTTCGACCCTGCCATTGTCCCACGTATTTTTCGGCCGCAAAAACTACGCAGAGAGTACCTTCGCCTGAGCACCATGTTCCCCCCTCGGTTTTCGAACACTCATTCGACGGGGGTCCGCTCTGCCCCCGACACGTCGAGCACAAAGTCCGCTCCGAAGGCCGTCGACGGCGTCTGGTAGCCAGGCGGCGCCGTTCCGTCAATGACGCGCTCGATTCCGTTTACGGCGGTCCGCTGTGTGAAGGTGTAGGCCTCCGGCCCGTGAAGACGGGCCGAGACGCTCCCCTCAGTGCCGCGTCGCGCCGACGCCCACACGACCGTTCGCCCTTGCCTTCGGTCCTCGGTGGACGGCCCATCAGGGCGCAGTTCGACAAACTGCTTGAGCAGTCGCTTGAGGGGCCGCCAGGCCAGAAGGCGCTGGACGTGTCGGCTGCCCCGGAGCACCCGACGCACCGCCCGAGGAAGAGCGAGGTAGGCGGTGACGTTCGGAACGTCGGTCGAGCGCCCAGTCGTAACCACGCTCCCCTCCGGAATGGACACCACACGGCGGTCGCGATCACCGAAATCGACCGTTCGGCTGGTCCAGCCAGGGGGCACTTCCCGCAACCGTCCCTCCCGCCGAACCCATCCCCCCTGCCCCATCTGCTCGACCAGAGTCTTGAGGGTCCCCTGCGAGACATCCCCGTCCGCAAACAGGGCCACTTCCAGCGTCGTGGCCGACGGAACCTGGGTGGCCACGTGCCGGGCGAGACAGTCGCTGGGCACGACGTCGAACCCAATGCCCGGTAGAAGCATGACCCCGGCGGACGCCGCCTCCTCGTGCCGGTCGGCCATACGCCGAAACACCTCAATCTCTCCTGTGAGGTCCAAGTAGTGGGTGCCCGTTTCGAGGCACGCCCGAACCATCGGAGGGGCCGTCCGAACGAAGGGGCCTGCACAGTGAAGGACGGCAGCGACCTCGTCGAACACAGACCGGAGGCGGCTTTCCTCCTGAAGTGAGACGACCCGAACCGGGAGATCCAGGGAGCGGCCCATGTCGTTCAGTTGTGCAGCATCCCGCCCCGCAAGGATCGGTCGATGCCCCCGCTCGACCGCCTCCTGAGCAATGAGACGTCCTGTGTATCCGTAGGCCCCGTAGAGGAGAAACGTCATGGAAGTACTGGTCGGTTCGCAGACTGCGGGGGGTCCGGAAAATCGCCTACTCGGCGGACACGGTGCGGAGTCCCAGCTCAAGGGCGCGAAACTGAAGATGCATGGCTACGTCCAGCGGCACCGGGCGCAGGCCGAACGGGGCAAGCAAATCGTCGACGTCCTCCCCGCGCTCCAGCCGCGCCCGAATTTCGGGGAGACGCTCCCGCAGCTCCAAATAGCGGTCCGGGCGGTGGTCGGTGGAATTCTCACTGCGCACCAGAAAGAGCGGCAGTTCCGTGACGAACGAGAGCGGGTCTCCTCCGAGGGAGGCGACAAACTCCATGGAGCTGTCGTGAAAGTTGCGGGCGGTGGCCGCGTCGTCCCTCGCGCGAAAGAAGGTGCGCATGGCGTCCCCCCGGGGGGTCGTTTGGAAGCCCGGCTCGATCCAGAAGAAGCCCTTCTCTCCCTTCCGGTTGTGATCGTGCATGGGAAGCCCCTTCGCCGCGGCCGCGTCCACGAAGTCGTCGCGGAGGCGCTGCGTGCGGAACGTCCAAGGCCGGTTGATGAGGAGCATGGCACCTTCTCCCGCCGACATGCCGTGCAGGCTTGCGTGCAGGTCGTAGGCCCCGTGGTCGCGCAGGAACGCGGACACGTGCTCGTTTTCGGGCCGCATGTCTGGAAACCCGTACTCCAGATCTCGACCCGGCTGTTCCCGAACGGCGTGACGCAGGTAGGCTTTCGGGTCGGGCCACTGCTCCATCCAGGCCCGGTTGCGTGCCTCCCCTTCCGGATTCGTGTGGGGCACCACCACGAATCGGTAGCGTCGGAACCACGGGGCCATCTTGTAGCGGTTGGACAGGCCGTTGAGCACGAAGGACCGGAGCGTTTCGGGCCCGACGGGCTCGTCTGCGTGGTTGCCCGCAATGAGGCTAACCGTAGTGGGACCGGTTCCCAGGACGACGCCGTAGAGCATGGCGCCCTCTTCCGCCGGGCCCAGCTCCCGAAACGTCGCGATGTCGGGGTGGCGGGCACACGCAGCCTCAATGTCTGCCCGGACGCCCCCGTGGGTTCGAAAGGCAGGGTTGCTCTCGACAAGACTCGTGAGTGCGAAGGACATGCTGGAGTGGACAGGTCATTCAGGTAAAGCTACATCAAAACATACCTCCCCTTCCATGAGCCGATGTGTAGTCTCTACAAGGCCGAAGATCTTTACCGTCTACGCACTGCTCCTCTTTCTTTATTCTCTGCCCAAAATGTACCCGTCGAAAAATTGACATTTACCCGTAGAGAGTCATAACTTTGAAAATTGTGGCAGTTCATCAAGGTCTAGAGCCACCCTCCGGGTTTGAGCAACGGATGAGGATGCTCTGCCACACAGCACTTTTTCACCCTGAAACACCAGCAACACTATGGCAGAGCGTGAAACCGGAACCGTCAAGTGGTTCGATAACGAGAAAGGATACGGCTTCATCGTCCCCGAGGAAGGCGGCGAAGACCTTTTCGTTCACTACAGCGAAATCGACGCCGAAGGCTTCAAGAGCCTCGACGAGGACGACCGGGTCGAATTCACTGTTGGTCACACCGACAAGGGCCCGAACGCTCAGGACGTCGTCGTCATCGGGTAGTTCCGTCGCACCCGTCGGTGGTCCCCAGAGTGCTTTGTGCGGACTGAGGCGCTGGTTTCTCACGCACCTCCCCTACGGTGCGAAGCGCCCGACCTGAAGGAGTCGGTCGGTGCCGCGTTGGGCGTCCCGGTAGTACACGAACGCTGCGTAGCTCCCGGTAATGCGGCGCTGGCTCCGTCTCATCTGTTTCGCGAAGGTCGGATCGGAGGTCGAGTAGAAGTACTGGTACCGCCCCTGCTTGAGCAGGACCGTTCCCTCGTATCGGCCACGCTCCTCAATCCACTTCATTGTCGTTCCCCGGTCGGGATCCAGACCATTGAAGCTGCCGGAGACGACCAACTCACTGCCGTACGGCGTCTCGTTTCCGGGAACGAACGCAAAGGTCGTCTGCACGTACTCGGCGCTCAGGGCAGGATTGATTAGGTCTGACAGGGCGTCCCGAACCACGATTTGGCTCTCCACCTCCGGTCCCAACCGGTTTTCGGCGAAGCGTGCGTAGTCAGGAGATAGGAGGGCTTCGATCGGAGCGGTCGTGCGGTCGATGCGGGCGATTTGATTCGTCGACCGCAGGGTGCTGAGGTCGAGGTCGCGGGCGGCCGTCGTGGGGGCGAATGCCCGGTCGCGGGGCAATTCGAACTCGAGCTTCGGCTGACTCACCAGTTGCGGCTGGTCCTGACAGCGAGTGGCCGGGAGCCGACCGTTTCGCACGAAGCAGACGCTGTAGCTGAACGGGTCTCCTCGAATTTCGGAGGGAGGAGTGTACTTCGCGTTGGGCTGGATGGACGGGCGCTGCTGGCCCGGAACGAGGAGGGATTCGGCCCCTGTGTTCAGCTTTCCGGCCTTTTCAGTTATGAAGAAAGCCCGCTCGAAGAGCACAGAATCGCGGCGGCCCCGCTCCGTCACGCGCAGCACGTAGTTGCCGCTCACTCGAAAGCGGATGTCGTCGTTGGGAAAGCGGTAGACGTAATGAACGTAGGGCACAGTAGTCCCCTGTGAGATCTGATACTCGACGAGCCGATCGTCCTGAAAGGACTCTAGAATCTGACTGTCTGTCAGATCTCGCTTCCACGTTCGATCCGCGTGCTGAAAGTAGATGGACAGCGGGCGGCCCTGCCGCGTCATCAAGTCGAACTCCAGGGTCAGCGACGTACCGGACTCGAGCGACAAGACCGGAAGATTTCGCTCGTCGCTTCCCTTATAGAGCTGTATGGTCCGCACCGTTTTCGCTGAGCGCGCAAGGGTGGGACCGACCGTCGATCGTGGCGAGGCCGAGGACGAGGACACCTCGTCCGTCTGCTCCGCCGACTTGCATCCTCCCAGGAGTCCAATCAGGGCAACGCAGAGCAAAAAGCCGGAGAGCCGGCGGAAGGGGCGGTGCATACTACCGGGCGAGGGAACTACGTGTGCGAGGAGGACGCAGGGGCGATGATACCGAGCACGGATTCCAGACTACCATCGGGGTCTCAACCAACAGTGGAGGAACGTGGTTCGCAGGCGCGACTCCAGCCCCGACATCTCTCATCGAGAATCTCCCGTCTCGTAGGGTCGGGCGGCGCGGCCGGAGCTGATCGTTCCGGTCCCGCTCGTGCTCGCCCGACGAGCCCACCAGTCGAGAAGGGCGGCCCAGGACCGATCCCCCACCTTCTGTGCCCGACGGGCCGCCCGCTGCCCCCAGCGGCTCGCCACATCGGTCGATCCGGCTCGCAGCGCGGCCTCGGTGGTCCATGCCATCCGCTGTAGGTCCCAGGCCCGATGCCATCCCCGGGGACGATCGGACCGGATTGGGGCGCCGACCCCTCGCCAGACGGCGAGTGCCTGGCCGTACCGGTTCGCCTCCATGAGTCGAATCCCGCGCCACGCCTGGCGAGCGGAACGCATCCGGCCACCCGGCTTTGCGAGGCGCCGAGCCTGCACGGCCGCCGAGTCTCCACTCACAAGAATCCGGACGACTGCGGGACGGCTGGCCACCGCCTCCCGAAGGGCCATCCGGGTCCGGACGGCCGGCGCTGATTGAGGTGCGCGAGCCCGAGCCCTAGCGTACAGCGTCCGGGCCGTCTCCACGTTTCCGAGGAGAACCTCGGCGTCGGCCAGTGCCACCCGAAGGTTGAGGGTGCGCACCCCTGTGTCGAGGGTGTCGAGCTGGTGCACCACAGCCTCGGCCCGCCCTTGAGCGAGATGAAACCGGGCTAGTGCCTCGTGGGCCGCCGCGAACTGCGGCTGCGCTGCCAGGGCCCGCCGCAAGTTCGCAACCGCCTGGGCAGTATCCTGACGCCGTGCGGCCTGCCTCGCGGCCTGCAGGTGCTGGCGCGACGGGGGTACGTAGTGCGGACACTTCTTCTCGAAGAGAGAAGGGCTCGTAAACTGACGCGTGACGACCTCGTGGGCGCCCCGAGACACGATGGATGTTCGGCGCAGATGGGCTGCCCACCCCGTAGCCAGCGCCTGCAGGGAGCGACCATAGACGTCCTCGAAGTTTGCCCAGGCATACACTCGTTTCAGCTTTTCCGGCCCGTATCGGTCGAGGAGGTACTGCACGAAGGAACCCATGGTGGCGTACGAGACGGCGCCCCGTCCTGTCCAGAAGCCCCACGGTGACAGGCGGTTAGCGATTGCCGTGGCCTCGGCCGTGAGCCCAGTAGACGTATCCGCCAGGGTGGCGGTCAGCACGAGATCGTCGGGGGAGGGGCCTGGCGCCGGGGGCTCCAGGGCCACGGCCCACCCTTCAATGAGCCCTGGCGCCCATGAGGCCCGTAGGCCCGGCAGACCGTACGGACGGCTCACGGCGTGGGCCAGTTCGTGTCCTAGGCTCGTCGACACGCGACTCCGGAGCAGATGAACCTGCGGCCGGGGGAGCCAGACTGGCGACACGCTCGTGGTCCGCGCCCCCGTCAGGCGTCCCTTCACGTCCGGGTTGGGATAGATGTAGCTCTGGATGCGCGGAGACTCCGCGTCTGTACGAAGGTGAAGACGCCGTCGCACCCATTCGTACCGGGCTTCGTGGACTTTCGCGAGGGCCGCCACGTCCGCTTCGTCAACCTGCTCAGGGTCGTAGTAGAGGTCAAAGTGAGGCGTCCGCTTGTGCCCCCCAAGCTGCTCCTGCAGGTACCACGCGGGGGTGTTGATGCCGAGCGGGGCCGACCCCGCGTACACGGCTCCAATAGCTAGCGCACAGATCGGGAGTCCCCAGCGGGGCCCCATTCCCCGCAGCCATCGCCCCACCAGAACCGCCGCCAGCGCCCAGAGCAATGTTAGTCCCCGAAACGCGAAAAGGCCTGGCCGCACGGCAAGCTGCTCGTCGTAGATCGGGCCCAGCACGCCCCCGAACACGTGGTTGTAGGTGTAGAATTGCGGGTGCAGTCCCAGATCGTAGAGGGGGCCGCCAAGTACGATAAGGCCCCCGATCATTCCAAATGCGAGACCTGGACGTGCCCAGTGGGTCCCTTCCAGGGCGTACGCAAGAGCAACGGCAAGCACAACCGTGACCCCTGGAAACAGCGCGTAGAAAAGAAGCCCCTGCGCGTAGGTGCAGTTCGGGGCCCAAAGTTGGGCGAGGGTCAGAACGCCGAGGGGAATGATCAGGGCTGCCTCCTGGCGGGCCAGAACACGCACAAGCGACGCCTCCGCGGTCGCGAACGCCCCGAGGGCCGAGTATCCCGCAACAAAAAAGGCCACCAGCGCCACGACCGCCGACGACTCTGCCTGCAAGACGTTGAGGAGCGGGACCGGGGACAGCAACACGCTGAGCCCGAGGTACACTGCACAAACGCGTCGTATCGGTGTGAGCACGACGGGCGGTCCTATTGCGTCAGTCTACAGTGGTAGGGAATATCCGAGGGGACGTCGTACTCCTCCTCACTCCTGCACAATCCAGGTCCCAAAAGGAGTTCGGAAAGGCCCAGGCCTCGGCCACGCCCAGCCCCCCCTGAATCATGGGGCTGAGCGCCAGGATGGGCACGGTCACCATCAGACTCACGAAGAACCGTCGCCGAAAGTCCTCGACCATCGCGGCGTGGTGCGCGTGGCGATGTGCACCTCCCCCTGTCTGTCTTCCTCAGCGTGGTCGTGGCGGTCATGTTTTGACTCCGTCGGATCCCTGTTCGCGTGGTCGATGACGAGCGGAGATGAGTGACGACCCGTCCTCCGTGGAGGTCCACCGAGGAAGGAAGAGCTTCATCCTGCGAGGCCCTCCGGCACCGCCTCGACGACCATCATGCCCCAGATCAGGTCGAAGCGGTAGCGGAAGTGGTACCGGAGATCGAACGGGGCATTCTCCAAAAACGCAGCCATCTCGTCGAGGGTGTAGCAGTGCTGATACGCTGGGTCAATGTGGCGGAGCACCCCGTCCATGACGCGACACGTCCAGAAGTCCCGGCACCAGTCCAGCACGATGAATCGCCCGTCGGGGCCGAGCACCCGAGCAGCTTCGCGAAGCATCACGTCCGGCGCCGTAAAGTAGTGAAACGTGTTGGCGCAGATCGCCACGTCGAAGGCGTCGTCCTGGAACGGCAAATCGTGGACGTCCGCCCGCTCGAACCGAACCCCTGCCGTCCCGGCGAGCTTGCCGCGCGCTCGCTCGATCATGGAGGGTGCAAGGTCGACCCCGACGACGTCGATGTCGGGCACGGCCGCCGCGAGGCGTCGTTCGAGTTCCCCGGTTCCACAGGCCAGGTCCACCACGCGCTCGCCGGGCTCCACGGCCGCAGCGCGCTGGGCCACAGGCACCGTCTGGTTCACATACCGACGCCAGAATCGGTCGTAGACGTGGGCCCACGCATCGTACTGTTTTGCCACCGAGACCTCCTGGCGGCCAAAGGGGTCCGGATCGCTGTGAGACATGTCAACAACGCACCGACTGAAAGTCGGTGGCTTGTAGCTGCCAACCGTCAACCGCTAGCGAGTATCCACTGAAAGAGGATCTTTTTCCAGCGGTTCAGGCGCTACCATGAGGGCTATTGACTGCACCCCTGAGCGAAGGTCGCTCGTGCGGCGATATTTCGCGCCGCGTTTTTATCGGCGTCCATCGAGTGCCCGCAATCTCGGCATTCAAAACTGGAACCATTGCGGTTTTTCGAGTCGCAATGCCCGCAATTTGAACAGGTCCGCGACGTATATGCGGCATCAACCTGAATTACGGGCACTCCTGCAATAAGGGCCTTGTATTCGATGAACTGCCGAAGCTGGTAGAACGACCAGTTGCTGTGCCTCGCTCGCTGCTGGCGGCGAACCGTCGTCCGCTCCCGAATGCCCGATAGATCCTCAAGGGCAATCGCTGAGCTTCGTGCCTTAGCCTTGCTTACGATGCGCTTGCTGATCATGTGGTTGGTGTCGCGCTGAAACCGGGCCTGCTTCCCGCTCAATCGCTGAAGTTCACGCTTCGCCGAGCGGGTACCGACCGATTGCAATACGGAGCGCCTGTCCTGATACCACTGGCGACGGTCATCAATCCGGTCGGAGGTCCAGTTGTCTCCATCTGAGGTGGTGGCAATGTTGTTTACTCCCCGATCCACGCCGAGATACCCGTCGATAGCCTCTACGTCCTCATCAGACATATTGGCCGTAGGCATCTGGCAACTCACGAGAAGAAAAAACGTGCCATCCCGATAGATCAGGTCGGCCTCGCTCTTGTCTTGCTCCAACAAAGCACGGTGATTTTCGCCAACCTCGTAGCTGATTTTCTCCCGACCGCCTAAGGTCCAGATGGAAACCTCTCGACGGCCTGTGTAGAAACTCAAAATTCTGCTGTCGTAGGGAAAGCCGCCTCGAATATCGAACTCGTTGTGCGAGTCGGGATTCGTCTTGTATGCGTCAGCGACCTTCCCGAGTGCCCGAACGGTCATCTGGGCAGATAAGTCGTAACGCTCACGTACGTCGTGGTAAACGGCATCCTGAAGCTTGTATTTCGAGTGTTCACCACTCTCGTGGGCGTAGTCGCTGATATACTGACACGCCTTGTTCGCGCGTTCGAGAGTTTCGAGCAGGCTATCGGCCTGCCCTTCAGATGGCAGCAATTTGATTTGGGCAGTTAGCTTCATGTCATCTGCCTATAGCATATCGAGAGACGGTTGTTTCAACTGGTTGAGATACTGCGGGCTAAAGCCCTATCCACCGGCTGCTCCTCCAGGTACTGAAAAGTACCCGGCGCCTACGGCCTCTGCCAATCATCGACCCTCTATTGAGACGTGAATCCGCCTCTCCATTCACGCCCAGCGGACAAGGGCCAGGGGTGGCCTGCGTCCTACAATCCTGCTATACGTGATCGATGACCGTGTGGAGCCGGTCCCGGATTTCTTCGGCGATGGGCCGCAGGGCGTCATTCTCGACGGACTGCATCGAGGCGACCGGATCGACGGCGGCAATTTCGGTCTGGCCATCCTCGGTCTCTTGGAGGATCACGTTGCACGGGAGCATCGTGCCGATCTTGTCCTCAACCGACAGGGCCTGATGCGCAGCGGGCGGATTGCAGGCCCCCAGAATCTTGTATGGGCGAAAGTCCGCGTTCAGCTTCTTCTTGAGGGTGGCCTCCACGTCGATTTCCGTCAGGACCCCAAACCCTTCGTTCTCGAGCTCGGTGCGGACTCGCTTTTCCGCTTCTTCGGGGGACAGGTCAACTGTCTTCGAATAGTAGTACGGCTTGGTGGCTTCCATGACAATTCAAGGGTGGGTTGTGAGTGAAAAGAAGGGATAGGTGCGTATGGGGGGTGTGCGCCCCCCACGCACAGTGGTTTTTCTCGATGGGATCATCCGCTGACGTCGCGTCAGTTTCCAGTAGAGGCTGTGACCGTCAGGGTCCCCTTCATCCCCATTTCGTAGTGCTTCTTGTTTCCCGTGGTCTCGAAGCAGGCAAACGTGTACGTGCCGGCTTTCGCGGGCGGAAGCGTGAACGTCATGGCGCCGCTGCCCCCAGGCGGTAGTTCAAATTCGTTCGCGTGGTGCTCTTCTCCCTCCCCATGCTTTTCTGATTCCTCGCTGTGTCCACTGGTCTGCTTCCTCTTCTCGATCGAGACTCCACTAAAGAGATTGTGTCGAAATCCGTCTTTGCTGCCTGCGATCGTGTCGCCAACGACGAAGTAGTGCTCCACGGTTCCGGCATTCTTGAACTTGAGCGTCACTTTCTGCCCGGCGGGTACGGTGATGCTGGACGGCTGGTAGGCATAGTCTTTCATCGTCACCTCGATCACCTTGGCAGTTGTGTCAGTCGATGCCGAGGCGGTCTCGTTCGACTCTGCTTCGGCGGCCTGTTGGCTGTCATCGCTTCCACAGGCGAGGAGCACGACGGCCAAGCTGGCCAGGACGATCACACGTGAGAATGTGTAGGGGGGGACGGGAATGAGCAATCGGGACATCGCAATCGGTCGTGTGGTTTGGAATGTGTAGGCCTCTCGTCAGGCATGCTCCACCGGACCCGTCGTTGATCTGTTCCAAACGACTGAGTTACAGCCCGGCCGCCGAAAGCCGCCGTAGGACGACCGTTCCGGAACCCTTCAGCCGTAGCCCCACGGGTCCCGGCGCCGCAGCGTCGCCGTGCCCGTGCACGACCATCTCTCCGTCTACGTATCCGCGGAAGTGCGTGCCGTCTCCTACAACCCGGATTGTGCGCCAGCCCTCAGTCTCGGCAGCTCCAGTGGCAAACGTGGAGCGATCCCCATCGATACGGCGACCCTGCCGCAGCGTCGAGCCCTCCACGGTCAGGTAATCGTAGGACCGCGGGCCCTGCACGTGGTGGAGGAGCGAGACACTCCCCTCAAACTGATCGAGAGTTACCTCGGCGGTGACCCGAACGGCCCCGAGCGTGTCGGGGACGACGAAGGTGGCTGGAGCTTGAGGAGTCACTGCCAGCGCCACGCTACCCGTGTCGAGCGTATCGAGACGAGTCTGGAGTGTGTCGGCCGAGCCTTCCAGCCACCGCACCCGGCGCGTCCAGGCGCGGGCGGATTGCGGCTGCCACTGCCATCCATCTGTGCCAACCGTGAGGCCCGGCTCGGCGACCGCCCGGGTCGTGTCGACCTGGCCCGCGCCCACGCCGTATTTGTACACCATCTCGGCCCCGTGGTCGCCCGTCTCGTAGAGCAGGTACGCCCCGCCCAGCGCAATCACGAAGAGCACCCCCTGCACGGCAACTTGTCTCCGCGTCTTCGACCACAGGTGTGCTCCCAGCCGCACCAGGGCGTAGATGCCAAAGAACCACATCGTCCACCATCCGAGATTGGAGTGCTCGCTGAGGACAGTCTCCGCCGCGGCGGGGACCGACACCGCATTGGCCGCCCAGGTGCCAGTGAAGTACGTGAACACCGCGCTGGCCCCGCCTACCACGTAAAGGGCGACTGTGGCCGGACGGAGCCAGTCCCATCGGCGTAGGACGAGCGAGAACAGGTCGGCCCCGATCGCCCCAAGGATAAAGGCAATCGGGAAGTGGACGATCATTGGGTGGATGTTCGGCGCCCACTCGGGAACCAGTTCCATGACTTGACGGAATGTTGACCGAAAGAACAACGCCGTGGCCAGTTATCCGATCCTGCCGGTCTTCGAACCAGAAGACAAACCGGTCTCGGCCCTTTCTTTTCTGTTGCCGTCCCCGGCCGCACTGGAAAAGGTGATTTCGGACGATTTCACCCCCGCTCAAGCGCCACAAACCGGTCTTTTTTTGCGCCACGCAGACCTTTTCCAGCAGAGCCGCCCCTATCAGTGTGCAGGCTGCACGTCGCTCCGCAGCATCCGGGGATTCATCATGCCCTCCTTC